>NZ_JBFUHU010000170.1:0-8115 GCF_056402235.1 Cellulomonas sp. P4_B5_2 | reverse complement strand
CGCTTTCACCTCGGCGTAGTCCTTGGCCCACCGCCGGCTGTCGAGGTCCGGCGGTCCGTCGGGGCGGAACTGGTCGGCCGAGCGCAGCGCGAACGGGCGCATCCCGGGGAGGAACGTCCCCAGCGGCGGGGTCGGAGCGGTCGGGATCCATGTTCCGACAGGCGCCGGGACCGGCGGCGTGTAGGGCACCGTGGCGCGGAAGCCGTCGTCGCGGCGCAGCTCGATCAAGGCCGCGGCGACACGCTCGCCGACTGCGACGCCAGCCGTCTCGGCGCTGCCGTCGGGGATCGACCCGAGCGCCGTCTGGTACGCCGGGTCCAGGATCGTCGGCTTCTGCGCGGGCAGGTAGTGGGCCAGGACCCGGTGCGCGGCGGTCGACACCGCCGCCTCGGCGGATGCGCCGCGAGGGGCGTCGGCGTCCACGGCGAAGTGGTCGCCGTGGCCGTGGACTGCCACCGCGGCGTCGTACTCCGCGATCGCGACGTAGGCGAACATCACGTGGCTCTCGACGGGGTTGAACCCCGCGGCGGCGAGGGCTTGGGTGGCCGTGAGGTCCCACGCGGCCACGAACAGATCGGGGGCGCCGTGGGTGCGGTCACCGGCGACGGCGACCCCGGACCCGGCCATCGTGCAGCCGACGGCGAGCGCCGCCACGACGGCGGGAGTACGCCATCGACGGCCACCGAGGTTGCGTGCGTGCAGGGAGCTGCTTGTGCGACTGGACATCGTTGTCTCCTTCGGCTGACTTTCGGATACCTCGGGCATCCCGAGACATCGGCAGGGCCATCAGGTCCGGTCGATACGAATAGACGCCTCACAACCTGCAAATACGGTCAGCCTCCTTCTCTAGTGCGTGACAAGAAGCCGAGCGTGGTCGGGTGAGCGCCGGCCGCGCTCATTCCCCGCATGCCGGGGCGTACGAACGAGATCCCATGAACTCCGCCCACTCCTGCTGGGTGAGTACTCGTCCGGCGACCTGGCACGCGCGCTCCTCCCACACCGCGGGCTCGGCGACGACGACCTGCCATCGCCCGTCGGACTGTTCGAGCGCGACGGTGCGCTCATCGAGCTCGGCGGGTGCGTGCTCCCGTAGGAGCAGGTCGCTGCCGAAGGCCGCCTCCCAGTCGCCGAAGTCCGACGTGATGATCGTGCCGTCGTCTCCGGCCGTGACCAGCTCGCCGGTCGGTCGGAACTCGACCGCGGTGACCTCGCCGTCATGCTCCCGGAGCGTCTCCGCGATCTCGCCGGTCTCGGTGCTCGCCACGACGACGCCGGCGCCGGCGGCGATGGCGAGCCGAGTGCCGTCCGGGCTGAAGTCGGCCACCGTGGGAAAGGACGACAGCGAGACGGTGATGGGTCCTGCGGAGGAGTCGACGATGCGCACCGCGCGCGAGCCGTCGCGGACGGCGATCCGGCGGCCGTCCGGACTGACGGCGAGGACCCCGGTGCCGGCGATCCGCTCCAGCTCCTCGCCCGATGCCGTGTCCAGTACGACGGTCGGCCCGAACCCGCTGGCGTACAGCCGCGAGCCGTCCGGCGAGAACTTCACCGCACCGTATTGCCAGGCCGGACCGGGCAAGGCCTGAACGGGCGTGGAGGTCGGATCGGAACCGATCACGCCGAGCTCCAGGAGCATCGGGCCGGTCGGGTCTCCCGCGCCGCCCCGCCAGAGGGCGATGGTCATGGATGACTCAGGCTGCTGTGTCGCCGCGAGCGCTGCGAACAGGGATCCGTCGGCCGAGTACTCGACGTCTGTCGCGGTCCCGCCCATCCCCTCGTAGGTTGCGACGCCGGAGCGGCCCTGCTCTGCGACATCGAGCGTCCCCGTCCGCCGAGCACAACCGGCGTCAGTACAGGCGTCGGATGCCTCGCTGAACGCGACGGAGCCTGAGACGGGGTCGACGGCCGATGTCACCACCGTCTTTCCGAACGGGGAGTACTCGCCCAGCTGCGATCGGTCGTCCAGATCGAACAGCCGCAGGTCGTGGTCGCTGTCGATCACCGATGCTCGCGTCCCGGCCTCCGCAAGCGACATGCTCACGGCGGCGACTCCGTCTTCCGGTATGCGGATGATGCTGGTCAGCCGGGGTGCGCGCGAGATGACGCGTGCGAGGTTGACTCGAGTGTCGGGAGCGTCCCAGATGTGGATGGCCTCCACGGCGAGCAGGAGCGCACGGTCGAAGTCCGGCTCCTCCAGCGCCATCCCAGCGACCCGCCGGGCCTCTGCGACCGTCTCGCGCTCGCCTGCGAGGTTCGCCTGGACGCCGGCAACGAGGCTCGCCGTCACCGCAAAGATCGCGAGCGCGGCCGCGCCGGCGGACACGAAGGAGAGTCGCCGCACCATGCGGCGCTCCTTGCGAAGCTGGTTCTGCGCGGCAGCGAGTCCTGCGGTCTCGTTCGCCGACGAGGCATCGAGGAACTCTCGTTCGACGCCCGTGAGCGCGGGACCGGCCGTGTCCCGCCAGTGCTGGGCGGTCGTCAGTCGGCTGCCGCGATAGAGCTCGCTGTCGGGTCGTCCCATCGCATCCCAGGCGGCGGCCGCGGAGCCGAGGTGTCGCATGATGCGCTGGCCCTCGACATCATCGGCGAGCCACTCCTTCAACCGTGGCCATTCCCGTGCGAGTGCTTCGTGCGACAGCTGCACGGACTCGTCATCGGTGGTGAGCAGGCGTGCGTCGGCCAGCCGGTCGACGATCTTCGCATGGGCGTCGTCGATGGCGATCCGGGTGCGCTCGACCCGGCGAGACATCACCGCGCCGTCTGCGGAGGACTCGACGAGCCGCAGGAGGATGTCGCGCAGCAGCCGCGCGCCGTCCTGCGACAGTGCTTCGAAGACGTCTTCCGCGGTCTTCGCGACGGCACCGTCGATCTCTCCAGATGCGCGGTAGCCCTCGACGGTCAGAACGCGGCCCTCACGTCGGGACCACACCTGGCGCAGGGCGTGGGAGAGGAGCGGAAGGTTTCGCCCGTCGGAGTCGCGGACCAGGATCTCGACGAGGCCCGGCTCCAAGATGAGTCCGGACTGCTCGGCGGGCTTCTCGATCACGGCCCGCAGCCCGTCGGGGTCGAGCGCCGTGAGCATGAGCATGTGCGACTGGATGATCTGGGCGAAGCCTTCGCGATCGGCCAGGTCTCCGAGACGGTCGGCGCGGATCGTCACGACGAGCGGACCGCGGAACAGGGTGCGCGACAGGGCGTCGAAGAACTCCCGGACCTCGGCCGGGTCGGCCACGGCGAACGCCTGCTCGCACTGGTCGACGATGAGCAGCGACTCCCCGGCGGGAAGGTCGACATTGCGAAGAGCATCGACCGGGTGCTCGCCGGGCGTCACGACGGCTACCGCGACGCCGCGCGCAAGGAACTGCGCACCGATCCCCGCCCTCACGAAGGAGGACTTACCGACGCCCGATGAGCCCGCGACGAGCAGCACGCCATTCTCCTCGAGCGCCCGCAGCGCCCCGGACAGCTCCTGCTCGCGACCGAAGTACCGCTCCGCGTCACCCGTGCCCGCGGGAGGTAGGCCGAAGTACGGACATTCCGGGTTCGCGGCCCGGAAGACCCGGTCGGACACGAGCGAGGGATCCTGCCGGAGGATCGCCTGCTCGAGCTCAGCGAGCTCCGTGCACGGATCCAGCCCGAGCTCGGCAGCGAGCAACCCCCGCGCCCGGCGGACGGTGGCGAGCGCATCCGCTTGCCGCCCCTGGCGATATTGGGCCACGCTCAGCACGACCCAGCGCCGCTCGCGCAACGGCGCCTCCGCGACGCGGGCGCGCGCCGAGGCGGCGACCTCGTGAACCTCACCCGCCTGGAGGCGCGCGTCCAGGAGCAGCTCCTCGACGCCGAGGCGTATCTCCTCGAGGCAACCTGACGCGATCCGCGCCGGCTCCCAGTCGATGAGCTCGACGAACGGTTCTCCCCGCCAGAGTGCGAGAGCCTCCGAGAACGTGTGCGCAGCACGCTCGGGCTCACCGAGCTCCAGCTGCTGCGAGCCCCGCGTGACAAGTCGCTCGAACTGCTCGGCGTCGACCTCGACGTGCTCTGCGACCAGTCGGTATCCGTGCGTGGTGGTCTCGATCTGAGCCGGTGCGATCAGCCGACGCAACCGCATGATGCACCCTGGAACGATGTGCGACCACGACGGCGGTGGGTCGTCGCCCCATAGCGCCGCAGCGAGCGATGGAGCCGACAACGGCGCACCCAGGCGGACCGTGAGTGCAGCCATCACCGCACGATCGCGTGGAGCCAGTGCAATCGCACCGTCGTCGAGCGTCAGCGCTCCCAGGACGTGCACCTGCATGACGCCACCGTGACCCCGACTCCCACAGCCGTCAAGACGGCTGATATCGGGCCGATACACACGCGATGGGCGCCATTATCCTGCTGATACACGCTGGTCCTTGACTGATCGAGCAGCCCCGGCGCTGCATGGATCGAAGGAGAGGACCTGGACATGTGGACATCGACCCGGCGCTCCCGCGCCGCTCACGCGACACGCTCGCGGCGAGCGGGTGTTGCCGTCGCTCTGCTGGCGTGCGTCGGCCTCGCCGCGTGCACCGCGACCGAACCGCCGTCCCCCGCATCGACGCCCGAGGCTGACACGATCCAACCGTTCCCGCAGAGCGGCGACATCGACGCCGGCACCTACCTCGTGACCGGCTACCCGGTGCCCTTCGAGATCACCGTCCCAGACGGCTGGGAGACCTTCGACGGCGCGAGCCTGGGCAAGGACGACCCGGATCTTCTCCCGAACACATGGGATGCCGCCCTGTTCTTCTACCCCGTCATCTACGTCCCGACGGACGCATGCGCCTGGAGGGGCGCGCTGGTCCAGATCGATCCGACGGCGCAAGCGTTCGTCGATGCGATGGCGGCGCAGGCGTCCACGGTGAGCACCCCTGCCGTCGAGGTCATGGTGGGCGACTACGCCGGCTTCGAGTTCGAGCACGCGGCCGAGAGCGACGTCGACGTCACCGACTGCGACTTCGCCAAGGTGTGCATCTACTCGGACTTCGCGCAGGACTGCAACGGAAGCTGGTTCGACACCGGAAACGCTGACGAGCGCCAGACCTACCGAGCGGTCGACCTGAATGGTGAGCGCGCCGTGATCGCGATGGGATCCGACGTCTCGGTCAATCCGGCGCTGGCGAGAGAGGCACGCGCCGTCTTCGACTCGATCGAGTTCGTCAGGCCCGACGACTGWCGGTCGGCCCGCTCCTCGCCGTCAGCGGTGAGAACGTGGCTCTTCGCATCGGGAAGACCTCGACCTCTCCTTGCCCTGCCGGTGCACCGGACGGTTGATGCGACTGGACCAGGACTGTCTTCGCTCGCTGCGGGACGCGTCGAGGAAACGGCGGACGGGTGCCACAGGCGCACCTTCGCGGCTACTGTCGTGCGAATGGGCGATGTGGGCCTCACGGTTGACGGCTACCAGATCGAACCGCTCGGGCCGCAGACCTGGGACGCGTTCGCGGATCTGGCGGAGCGGCACAACGGTGTCTGGGGCGGGTGCTGGTGCACCCACTTCCACCTCTACCCCGACCCCGTGGAGGAGCGCCGCGCGATCGGCAACCGCGAGTTCAAGCGACAGCTCGTCATGGCGGGCCGGACCCACGCGGCGCTGGTGTTCGACGGCGACGTCGCGGTCGCCTGGGCGCAGTACGGGCCGGTCGCCGAGCTGCCGAACATCCAACACCGCAAGGAGTGGGAGAAGGGTGTCGTGCGACGGCCGGACTTCCGGATCACCTGTTTGTTCGTGGACCGCCACTACCGTCGCAAGGGAGTGGCGTCGGTGGCTGTCCGAGGAGCGCTCGCGCTGATCGCCGACGCGGGGGGTGGCCTGGTCGAGTCGTACCCGCACGACCTCCCGCCGGGCAAGACGACCTCCTCGTCCTTCCTGTACAACGCGACGCGGACCATGTACGAGCAGCTCGGGTTCGACTACCAGCGGCCTAAGGGCCAGGGCAACTGCGTGATGACCACCGAGGTGCCCGCCCGCCAGCCGTAGCAGTGGGGTGCGGCGTGCGTTCGCGAACCTCTGGCCGAGCCGGACGCCAGCCGACGGGCGGGTGACGCCGCCCACCGGGTGCCGCGCGGTCCGTCCGGCAGTTGAGCACCCGCCGGATCTCGCTTCCTGAGCGTCCGGTGGCCACGGTGTCACGGGGGTGCCGTCACTAGACTCGGCGCATGCGTGGCCTGCAGCACGCCGTCACCATCGCAGCGCCGCCCGAGACGGTCTGGGCGGTGGTCGTCGACGTCGAGCGCTGGCCCGAGCGGATCCCGACGGTCGACGCGGTGGAGCGTCTGGACGACGGACCGCTGGCAGTCGGCTCCCGGACGCGGTTGCAGCAGCCACGGCTGTCCCCAGCGGTGTGGACGGTCACCGAGCTGGTGGACGGATCGTTGTACACCTGGGAGTCGAGCTCGCCCGGCGTCACCATCACGGCCTCGCACGTCGTCGAGCCGCACCCCGACGGGAGCCGGCTCACCCTCGCCCTGACGGTGTCCGGTCCGATGTCCGGGGTCGGCTGGCTGATGACGCGGTCGCTGACCGAGCGGTACGTCGAGACGGAGGCCGCCTCGATCAAGCTCGCCGCCGAGACCACGTAGAAGCAGACCAGGTCAGCGCCGCGCCAGCGTGACGACACGGGCACCGAACCAGTGCGCCTCGGCCAGGTCGTGGGTGATCAGGAGCGTCGTCCGCCCGGCACAGCGCTCACGGAGCCAGGTCATCACCTGGACCTTGCCCAGGGCGTCGAGACCCGTGAAGGGCTCGTCCAGTACGAGGAGGTCGGCATCGGCCATCACCGCCCTGACGATCGCCACCCGGCGCCGCTGCCCGCCGGACAGGTCGCGCACCGGCTTGGCGAGGCCCGTGTCGTCCAGGCCGGCGCGGCGCAGCTCGGCAGCGATCGCGTTGGACGGGACGGAGCGGGGCAGCACCAGGCGCACGTTGCCGACGGCCGAGAGCTGCTCGCAGAGCCGGTTCTCCTGGAAGACGGCGGCGCGGCGCAGGTCGTCCACTCCCAGGACCTCACCGTCGTCGGGGACGGACAGTCCGAGCAGGAAGCGGGAGAGGGTCGTCTTGCCGGACCCGTTGGGCCCCGTCAGCGCGGTGACTCGGCCCTCGTCCAGGTCGAGGTCGAGGTCGTCGAGCACCACCTCGGCGCCGAACCGGTGGCGGATGCCTCGGAGCGCGATCACGCCAGGCGCCTCTCGACGTACCGCAGGCCCGCCACCAGGAGCTTCKCGACGGCGAAGCTCACGGCGATGATCACCGCGGTCCACGCGAACAGGTCGGCGCTGCTGAGCAGGATCTTCGCCTCGTAGAGCCGCTCGCCGATGCTGCCCTCGGCGAGGCCGATGACCTCCGCGGCGACTCCGCTCTTCCAGGCCAGGCCGACCCCGACGCGGCAGGCGGCGGTGAAGAACGGCAGGACGGCGGGGACGTCGATGGCGGGCAGCCGCCGCAGCCTCGGCACCCGGAACACGTCGGCGACCTCCAGGAGCGCGCGGTCGCGGTGCCGGATGCCCTCCAGGACGTTGGTGTAGATGATCGGCAGGACCATGAGGAAGCTGATGACCAGGGCGAGCTGGTCGCTGCTCACCCAGATCAGCACGAGGATGATGAAGCTCACCACCGGAGCGCTGCGGACGGCGGCGAGAGCCGGGGTGACGAGGGCGTCGACGACCCGGGACGACGCCGCGAAGGTCGCGCCGAGCGTGCCGAGGACCGAAGCTGCCGCGAAGCCCCCGGCGATCCGGGCGAACGAGGTCCAGACGGTGCTCCAGAAGTCCGCGGTCAGGCTCAGCTCGCCGAGCCGGACGACGACGCTGCCGGGCGACGCCAACAGCACTTCGTGCCCGACGACCAGGGCCGCCACCTGCCAGACGACGACCCAGAAGGCGACGACCGCCAGGGGGCGCACAGCCCCCCGGGCGAGCGTTGCCGTGCTCTCAGCGGCGGAGGTAGAAGTCATCCCCTGGCACGCTCCCACCGACTGAGGCCGGGTCGGCGTCGAACAGCACCTGGAGGTAGCCGCCCAGGAGGCTCTTGAGCTCGGCGCCGTCGATGAAGGTGATGTGGGACGAGGGGATGGCGGCCTCGGCGATCGGCGC
>NZ_JBFUHU010000169.1:0-8125 GCF_056402235.1 Cellulomonas sp. P4_B5_2 | reverse complement strand
CGGGTGGCCTGCCGGTGACGCCGCTGGTGCTCGGCGTGGTCGTCGCGGTGGCGGTCGGTGCCGCGACGAGCCCGTGGCGGTGGAGCCGGACCCGGCTGGCGTCGAGGACTCCCCGACGCGCGCCCCGGGCGGCGGAGCACGCCGCCCCGCTGGACGCGGTGCTGCTGCTCGACCTGGTCGACGTCGCGATCGGCACCGGGGCCTCCGTGCCGCGTGCCCTCGGCGCGGTCGGCGCCGCCGTCGGCGGGGACCGGGGCGACGCCCTGACGCGCGGTTCGACTGCCCTCCTGCTCGGGGCGTCGTGGGAGTCGGCGTGGTCGGGCTCGCCCGTCGACGACCTCGTCGGTGTGCTCGAGCCCAGCTGGAGCACGGGGTCCGCGCCCGGTCCTGCGCTGCGCGGCCGGGCTGACCAGCGTCGGCGGGACCGGCGCGCTCGCACCGCGGCCGCCGCGGGTTCGCTGGGCGTGCAGCTCGTCCTCCCGCTCGGGCTCTGCTTCCTGCCGGCGTTCGTCCTGCTCGGCCTGGTGCCGCTGCTCCTGAGCCTGGCCGGGGACCTGCTCGGCTGACGGCCGCGGCGCACCTCCTCGTCGACGCGTCCACAACCCATCGGGTCGGAGTCGACGTCCACGGATCAGCAACCGGCCGCCCCGCAGCCGCCGGGCGGCGCCGAGGCTGGCGTGGCGCCGCACAGCTCGCGGCGCTCCCGGAGAGGAGAGGTCATGACCGACGACACCACCACCGCCACGAGGCCCCCGCACCCGCACGACGAGGACGACCCGACGCCCGGGGGTGCAGCAGTGGGGCCGGTCCCCGCGCCGGTGATCGACGGGTGCGGGGCTCCGCCGCCGGCGGACCTGATCGCGTCGGTGCGCCGGCCGGCGGTGCTCCCGCGCTCGGTCGTCGCCTGGCACGCCCGCGGCCGGCACGCTCGCGCGGAGCTGGCCGAGGCCGGGATGGCGACCGCCGAGTACGCGATCGCGACGCTCGCGGCCGTCGGCTTCGCGGGTCTGCTCGTGGTCATCCTCAAGGGGAACGAGGTGAAGGGCCTGCTGATGGGCATCATCCGGCAGGCGCTGTCGCTGTGACGTCCGCGGGCCAGCGCGACCGGGGGAGCGTCACGGCCGAGCTCGCGGTCGGGCTGCCCGCGGTCGTCGTCCTGCTGGTCGCACTGCTCACGGTCGCCTCGGCGGCGGTCGAGCAGACCCGGTGCACCGACGCGGCACGCGCAGGTGCCCGCTCGGCGGCGCTCGGGGAGCCCGATGGGAACGTTGTGGCGACCGCGCGGCGGCTCGCCGGTGACGGTGCCGCGGTGGCGGTGAGCCGGTCGGAGGGCTGGGTGACGGTGACGGTCTCGGACGCGGTCGGGTCCTGGCAGGGCACACCGCTGCGGGCGCACGCGACCGCGGTCTCGCGTGCCGAACCGTGACGCGGCCACGCACTCACCCGGAGCGGAGAACGTGCCTCGCGCCGGCCCTGGCTCGTGTGCACCGAACTGTGAGGCTGCCACGCAGGTGGCTGGCGTCGGCGGTGCCCCGTGCGCGCCGAGGCGGTGACCGCGGGTCGGGGACGGTCCTGCTGCTGGCGCTCGTCGCGGTGCTGCTGGTCGTGGCGGCCCTGCTCGGACTGCTGGCCGCCGCGCAGCTGGCCCGGGGGCGTGCACAGACCGCCGCGGACCTGGGTGCGCTCGCGGGTGCGACGCAGCTGCTGGCAGGCGGGACCGTCGACCCGTGCGCGGTGGCCGGTCAGGCGGTGCGCCGGAACGGGGGGACGCTCGCTGCATGCACCGACGACGGGCAGGGCGTGCTGACCGTGGGTGTCGTCGTGCGGTCCGCGACCGGGACCGCCTCCGCCTGGGCTCGCGCTGGTCCGGCGTCCGCCCGGTCGTGACGGATCACGGCCGTCTCGGCGGGAACGGGTCGGCGCGGCGACCCAAGGCCGCCGTCAGAGGGGAGTGGCGACCCAGGGCCGCCATCAGAGGGAGTGGCGACCTGGGCGGTGCGACTCGCCGTCAGGCCGCCGGGGCGTGGGAGAGGACCACGTCGAGCAGCCGGACCGCCGCGGCCTTGTCCAGGGGGTTGTTGGCGTTGCCGCACTTCGGCGACTGCACGCAGGCGGGGCAGCCGGTGAGGCACCGGCAGGCGGCGATCGCGTCGCGCGTGGCCCGCAGCCAGGTCGCGCCGAGCGTGAAGCCGCGCTCCGCGAAGCCGGCACCGCCGGGGTAGGCGTCGTGCACGAACACGGTGGCGTGCTCGGTGTCCACGTGCAGCGCGGTCGACAGGCCGCCGAGGTCCCACCGGTCGCACGTCGCGAGCAGGGGCAGGAGGCCGATCGACGCGTGCTCGGCGGCGTGCAGGGCGCCGGGCGTGGCCTCCACGGTGACGCCGGCCGCCAAGAGCACCTCCGCGGGGGCCGTCCACCAGACGGCGGTGGTGCGCAGCGTGCGGGCGGGCAGGTCCAGCTCTTCGGTGCCGAGCACCTGCAGGTCGGGGATCCGCTTGCGCTGGTAGCCGAGCACCTGGGTGGTCACGTCGACCGACCCGAACCCCCAGGTCACGGGACCCCAGGGCACCTCGGCGTCGACCGACTGGATCTCGGTCGTCGTGACCCAGCGCGCCCAGGTGCCGTAGTCCACGTCGCGACGGGTCACCAGGGCGATGCCGTCCTCGAGCTGGAGCTCGTCGACGACGAACGTGGCGCCCTGGTGCACGTAGACCGCGCCGTCGTGCACGGTGGAGTCCGCGGAGGCGGCGTCGACCGTGCCCAGCAGCCGCCCGGTGACCGACTCGACCACGCGGACGGGGTCACCGCCGGACCCGCGCAGGTCGGTGAGGCGGCTGGCCGGCTCGTTGTGCGTCCAGTACCACCCGGACGGCCGGCGGCGCAGGGTCCCGCGCTCGACCAGCTCGCCCAGCAGGTCGGCGGTGCGCGGCCCGAACAGGTCCAGCTCCTCGGTGCGCAGGGGCAGCTCGGCCGCGGCGGCGCACAGGTGCGGGGCCAGGACGTAGGGATTGGTGGTGTCGAAGACCGTGGCCTCGACCGGGGTGTCGAAGATCGCCTCGGCGTGGTGCACCAGGAACGTGTCCAGGGGGTCCTCGCGGGCCACCAGGACCACCAGCCCGTCCGTGCCGGCGCGCCCCGCGCGTCCCGCCTGCTGCCAGAGCGACACCCGGGTGCCCGGCCAGCCGGCGATGAGCACGGCGTCGAGCCCCGAGATGTCGACGCCGAGCTCGAGGGCGTTCGTCGTCGCCAGTGCGCGCAGCGCGCCCGACCGGATGGCGGACTCGAGCGCGCGCCGCTCCTCGGGCAGGTAGCCGCCGCGGTACGCGGACACCGACGCCGCCAGCGTGGGGTCGATCTCCAGCAGGTGGGCGCGGGTGGTGGCCGCCACCGACTCGGCTCCCCGGCGCGAGCGGGTGAACGCCAGAGAGCGCGCCCCGGCGGCGGTGAGGTCGGCGAGCAGGTCCGCGATCTCCGCGGTCGCGGTCCGCCGCGGACGGTCGGACTGCTCCGCGACGATCCGGTCTCCGGTGCCGAGGGGGCCGGACCCCTCGCCCGGCGCGGGGTTGCCGATGCCGGGGAGGACGGCGGAGAGCAGCTCCGACAGCACGACCGGCTCCGCACCACCCGGACCAGATGGGACGGCTAAGGGATCCATGGCGCTGTCCGTGGTCCTCCCGGGTGACGCGGGCGACCCGTCCCCCCAGACGTCGTCGGGCGCTGGGACGCTCAGGTCGTCCGGCCCGCGGGTCACGTGCCGGGGCAGCGCCAGCGGCGTTGCCCACGGGTCGTCCTCCGGCAGCAGCGCGGACCACGGGGCCTCCGTGCCGGGCAGCTCCGGCGGCTGCCACAGGACGAACGTCTTGCGGCCGGCGGGGGAGGCGTCGTCGGTCACGGCGGTGACCTCGGACGGGTCCACGCCGATGAGCCGTGCGGCGCTCGCGGCCGGGTCGGAGGTGGTCGCGGACGCCAGCAGGAAGGTCGGCGTCGCGCCGTAGGAGGCGGCGAGCCGGCGCAGCCGTCGCAGGACCAGCCCGACGTGTGCGCCGAAGACGCCACGGAACGCGTGGCACTCGTCGACCACCACGTACCGCAGCGACCCGAGCAGGCGCGCCCACCGGCGGTGCTGGGGGAGCAGGGCGAAGTGCAGGAAGTCGGGGTTGGTGAGCACGACGTCGGCGTGCTCCTGCACCCAGCGGCGCTCCTCCAGCGAGGTGTCGCCGTCACAGGTGGCCACCCGGAGGTCGCGGGTGCGCGCGGCRACGAGCAGCCGGTCGAGCGCGGCGAGCTGGTCGGCGGCCAGGGCCTTGGTCGGGCAGAGGTAGAGCGTGGTCGCGCGGCGGGTCACCGACTCGATGCGGCCCGGGTCGAGCAGGGAGCCCGCGGCGGCGGACCGGGCCGTCGACAGGGCGGGCAGCCAGAACGCGAGGGACTTGCCCGAGCCGGTCGACGTGGCCAGGACCGTGTGCCGGCCGGACCATGCGGCGTCGGCCGCCTCGGCCTGGTGCAGCCAGGGCCGGTCCACCCCGAGCGAGCGGTAGCCGTGGACCAGGTCGGCGTCGGCCCAGGACGGCCAGTCCGCCTGCACACCCGGGCGGGACGGGAGGTGCCGCACGTGCGTCATGCGGTCGGTGCGGCGTCCCGCGGCGAGCAGCACGTCGAGCAGCTCACCGGGTTCCACCACCTCACCATCCTCGCACCGGGCGCAGGTCGGGCAGGATCGGGGGCATGGCGGCGCGGATCGACCTCAACTGCGACCTCGGCGAGGAGCTCGATGCCTGGGAGGCGGGTGTCGACGGCCTCGACGCGCTCCTGCTCGACGTGGTGACCAGCGCGAACGTCGCGTGCGGCTTCCACGCGGGCGACGAGCGGATCATGGCCGCCGTCTGCCGGGCGGCGGCCGCGCGCGGGGTCGCGGTCGGTGCGCACGTGTCCTACCTGGACCGCGAGAACTTCGGCCGCCGCTTCGTGGACGTGCCGGCCGAGGTGCTGCTGGAGCAGGTGTCGGAGCAGGTCGAGCTGCTGCGGGCGATCGCACGTCGCGAAGGGACGCGCGTGGCCTACGTCAAGCCGCACGGCGCGCTCTACAACGCGGTCGTCCACCACGAGGAGCACGCCCGGTCGGTCGTCGAGGCGCTCGGGGACCTGCCGGTGCTGGGCCTGCCCGGGTCCGCGGTCCTGGACATCGCCGCCCGGGCCGGTCGACGCGCGGTCGCGGAGGCCTTCGCGGACCGCGGCTACCGCGCGGACGGGACGCTGGTGCCTCGGTCCGAGCCGGGGGCGCTGGTGACCGACGCCGACGAGGTCGCCGCCCGGGTGGTCCGGCTGGCGCAGGACGGGGTGGTGCGCGCGGTCGACGGGTCGGACGTGCGGGTGGTCGCGGAGTCGGTGTGCGTGCACTCCGACACCCCCGGGGCCGCCGTGCTGGCGCGGAGGGTCAGGGCGGAGCTGCGGGCCAACGGGGTGACGGTCGCACCGTTCGCCGGATGAGCACCCAACGAATCGGGCCCCCCGTCCGTCATGGTCGATGTCGGGCCGATCGACCGACGCACCTCGAGCACTGAGAGCGGGCGCCGCGCGTGGACTGGCAGGACGTGCTGGAGGAGCTGGTCCGTGAGCGCGGACCGGCGCTGCTGCGGTACGGCTACCTGCTGACCGGGGACGCTGCGGACGCCCAGGAGCTGGTGCAGGACGCCCTCGTGTCGGTGCTCGCCCGCAAGGCCACGCTCCGGGTGCCCGCAGCGGTGGAGGGCTACGTCCGCCAGACGATGCTCTCGTCCTACATCGACGGGTACCGCCGCCGGCGGAGATGGCTGAGCGTCCGGCACCTGCTGGCGTCGCCGGAGGTCGCCGACGACCCCCGGCACGGCGTCGACACGCGGCGGGACGTCGTCGCCGCGCTGGCCGGGCTGCCTCCGCGCGTCCGCGCGTGCGTGGTGCTCCGCTACTTCGAGGACCTCACGGTCGCGGAGATCGCCGACCGGCTGCAGATCTCCGACGGCGCCGTGAAGCGCTACCTCAGCGACGGCGTGCACGGGCTCGAGCGCGTGCTCGGCCCGGTCGCCCCCGACGCACCCTCCGAGTCCCACCTGATCGCCACCAGGAGCACCCGATGAGCCTCGACCTGTCCTCCGCGCTGCGCGAGGCCGCCGACCACGCCCCGCTGGGCACGCTCGAGCCGTCGGTGCTCGGTCGCCGGATCCGCCGCCGTCGCGTGACGCGCACCGCGGCACGGACCGCCGGCGGCGTCGGACTGGCGGGCGTGCTCGCTGTCACGGCGACGCAGGCGCCCGGCCTGCTCGACCGGTACTCGCGGGCGGTGCCCGGTCACGCGGAGGCGACGGGTCTTCCCGCCGACCAGGTGGCGGTCAGCCTGCCGGGCGCCGACCCGGACGCGGCACCGGGCACCTGCGGCTGGACCGTGCACGCACCCATCACCGCCTCGCCCTACGAGCTGGGCGTGGCGCTCGGGAGCTACCCGCAGCAGACCTTCTCGTCGATGCCGGTGTACGTCTCGCTGCGGATCACCGAGGCCGTGGCGGAGCCGAGCGCCGTTCGGCTGGTGGCGGCTCGCGACGGCGTCGTCGTGGCAGCGGCGCTCGACACGATCATGTGGGGATCGGACCGGCTCGGTCCGTCGTCGGTCTCGGGCGGAGACTTCCTGAGCCTCCTGTCCTGCGGCGGTCCGGACGGGGGCAAGGCGCTGCCGGACGGCGACTACGAGGTGTACGCGGTCTCCGCCGATCCCGACAGCGGCACTGTGGTCGCGCTCAGCCCGGCTGAGCCGCTGGTCGTCGCCGGCAACGCCCGGGAGCCGTGGTGCGGCGCCGACGAGTCGGTGGTCCCCGGCAGCGACGGGCCGGTCGACCTCTCGGGTTCCGTCACCGCCGACGGGGCCGTGGACCTCCGGGTGACGTGGTCAGGAGCGGGGGAGGCGCAGCTGCTCGACCAGCGGATCCTGCTCGTCGACGAGGCGACCCGGCGGATCGTCGCAGACTCTCGCGCTCCCGCCGACGAGGAGTCCCGGGTGGGGGCCACGCTCGCGCGCGGCGAGCCGGCTGCGTTCTCCGTGTCGGACGGCCCGGACGGTTGCGGCGACGGTCCGCCGCCGTCGGGGACCTATCGCGCGGTCGCCGTCGTGACCGTCGCGCCGCCCGCCGCGACGGAGCTGACGACGAACGCGGTCGCGGTGACGGAGCTGGTCGGGACCGTCATCGTCCCGTAGGTCCGGCAAGATCGGGCGCATGACCGACGCGCGCGGGCCGCGGGTGCTCCCCTACGGGGACGACGCCGTCCTGGTCGAGCTCGCGGATCTCGCCGAGGTCCGGGCGCTGGACGACGCGGTGCGCGCCGCACGGACCACCGACGCGGACGCGGCAGCGATCGTGGACCAGGTGCCGGCAGCACGCACGCTCCTGCTGCGGGTCCGCGACGGCGCCGACCCCGGGAGCCTGCCGGTCGAGCGCTGGTGGGCCGGGCGCTCCGAGACCGCGAAGGAGACGGCGATCGTCGAGGTCGTCCTCGACGTGGTCTACGACGGCGCCGACCTTGCCGACGTCGCACGACTGACGGGCCTGACGGTCGAGGACGTGGTCGCGCGGCACACCGGCGTGCGGTACACCGTGGCGTTCGGCGGGTTCATGCCGGGCTTCGCGTACCTGGTCGGGCTCGACCCGCTGCTGCGGGTGCCACGGCTGGACAGCCCGCGCGAGCGCGTCCCGGCCGGCTCGGTGGCCATCGCCGACGAGTTCAGCGCGGTGTACCCGGCCGCGACCCCCGGCGGGTGGCGGTTGCTGGGCCGGTGCGAGGTCGAGCTGTTCGACGTGGCGCGCGAGATCCCGGCCCTGCTGCAGCCCGGCACGCGCGTGCGGTTCGTGGCGTCATGACGAGTGCGCTGGAGGTCGTCGAGCCGGGACTGCTCACGCTCGTCGAGGACCTGGGGCGGCCCGGCTGGGCGCACATCGGCGTCGGCCGGTCCGGGGCGGCCGACGCGGGCGCGCTGCGGCTGGCCAACCGGCTCGTCGCCAACGACGAGGGTGCAGCCGGGCTCGAGGTCCTGCTGGGTGGGCTGCGGGTGCGCGCCCGCGGGGACCTGACCGTGGCGCTGACCGGCGGGCGCGGGCCCCCG
>NZ_JBFUHU010000168.1:0-8147 GCF_056402235.1 Cellulomonas sp. P4_B5_2 | reverse complement strand
GGACGACCCCGTCCTTGTGCACGAACGCGCCGAGCGTGCCGGCGGTGACGTCGACGTGGGCGATCGAGATGCCGGGGCGCAGCGGGCGCACGCGGCCCGTCTCGCCCAGGGCGCGGGCGGTGATGACCGGGGGGCGCGGCCGCACCTTGGACGGGTCGTCGGCCAGGGTGGAGATCCGGCCCGTGCGGCGGACGTCCACGTCCTGCCCGACCTCGGCGACGACCTTGCGCGCGATGCTCCGGACGGACGGCAGGCCGAGGCGGTAGCGGACCGCCAGCGCGTACGAGCCGTCGGGCTGCGGTGCGAGACCGATGGCCAGCGCCAGGCCACCGTCGGCGACGTCGGACGGCCGCACCACCCGCTCGGACAGCTCCCGAGCGAAGTCCGTCGCCTGCGCCTTGACCTCGCGTGCCGTGCCCTTGTCCATGCATCCCCCTGCTGGTCGGTTCGCCCGGTCCGTCCCGGAGCGCTGCCAGTCTGCCGGTCGCCGCCCACACGCGCAGGGGTTCAGAGGTACGCCGCCGCCTGGATCCCGAACAGCTCGGCGTACAGGCCGCCGCGCGCCACCAGCTCCTCGTGCGAGCCGGACTCGACGATCCGGCGGTCGGCGACGACCAGGATCAGGTCGGCCATGCGGACGGTCGAGAACCGGTGCGAGACCAGCAGCGTCACCGCCCCGGTGGTCGCGCCGACGGCCTTCGCGTGGGCCGCGTACCGCTCGTACAGGTCGTGCTCCGCCTGAGCGTCCAGGGCCGACGTCGGCTCGTCGAGCACCACCAGCAGCGGCTGCTCACGCATCATCGCCCGGCCGAGCGCGAGCTTCTGCCACTGCCCGCCGGACAGCTGGGCGCCGTCCGCGTGGCTGGTGCCGAGCTGCGTGTCGAGCCCGTCCTCCAGCCTGTCCAGGACGTCCGCCGAGTGCGCCCGGTCCAGGGCGCCGAGCACCGCGTCGTCGGATCCGATCCGGGGCAGGTCCCCGACGCCGACGTTCTGCCGCGCGAGCAGCTCGAACCGGCAGAAGTCCTGGAAGCCCGCCGCCGTCCGGTCCCGCCAGGCCACGGGGTCGAGGTCGTGCAGGTCGATGCCGTCCACCGTGATCGTGCCGGTCGTCGGTGCGTAGAACCGGCACAGGAGCTTGACCAGCGTGGTCTTGCCGGCACCGTTCTCGCCGACGATGGCGACGCTGGTCCCGGCCGGCAGCACGAGGTCGACGCCCTCCAGGACCGGAGCGTCCGTCCCGGGGTAGGTGAACGAGACTCCGTCGAACCGGATGCCGACGCGCAGCACGTCCGGGGCGGGGACCGACGACCCCTGCACGGTCTGTGCCTGCACGAGCGACCGCATCCAGGCGAGGTCGGTCATGGTCCGGGCGGCCCGCTGCAGCTGCTGGAGGATGGTCACCGCGGCGGTGACCTGCTGGTTCACCTGCGACGCCAGCGTGATCACCAGCACCACGTCACCGACCGTGCGCCGGCCGGCGACGGCGTCGCGCAGGACGAGCAGGGTCGCGGCGACGTACGCGACCGCGAACGCGAGCTGACCGGCGGCGCGCAGGGCGTCCGCGCGCACCTCCCCCGCCCAGAGCACGGCCGTCGCCGCGTCCCACGAGCGCGCCAGCCGGGAGCGCACCTCCTCGCCCAGCCCGCAGGTGCGCAGCTCCTTGGCGGCTGACGCGTCGAGCGACAGGACGAACAGGTGGCGCGCGCGGCGGTTGTCGGTCGCGGCGGCGGTCCGCGCGGCACCCAGCACGCTCTCCGCACGGCGGCCCAGGACCAGCGGCGGCACGGCGGCGAGCGGCAGGAGCAGCAGCCACGGGTTCAGCTGGGCCAGCAGGACCCCCGTGATGAGCAGCGCGACGCCGAGCCCGATCGCCGACAGCAGCGCCTGCATGGAGCCCCAGCCCGACCGGTCCAGCTCGGTGCGCAGCACCTGCAGCCGGTCCGCGTACTCCGGCCGCTCGTGGTGCTCGATCCCCGGCGAGTCGTGGGAGAGGCCGATGAGGTCCCGCTCCAGGCGCATCACCGCCTCGTCGCCCAGCTCGAAGTAGAAGATGTGCGCGAAGTGCCCGGCCGTGAGCGCGGCGACGACCAGCACCGCGACGAGCACCGCCGCCACCGACGCACTCCGGGCGTCCCCCGCCACGGCGGCGTCGGTCAGCGCGGCCAGCGCGGGCGCGGCCAGCGGAAGCGCCACCGACTGCAGCACCATCAGGACCGCGGAGAGCACCAGCTTGCCGGGGCTGATGCTCGCCGCCAGCCGGAGCAGCGCCCAGCTCCCCTGCGCCGTCTGCCTCATGCGTCCACCGCGTTCCCGTCGGCGTCCAGCCCGGCGGCGAACCGTTCCGCCTGCAACCGGAACAGCCGGGCGTAGTGCCCGTCGGCCGCGACGAGCTCGTCGTGCGTGCCCTGCTCGACCACCCGGCCGGCGTCGATCACGACGATCCGGTCCGCCCGGCGCACGCTGGAGAACCGGTGCGAGATGAGCACCGAGGTCGCTCCCCGCGTGAGCTCGACGAACCGGTCGAAGAAGTCCGCCTCCGCGCGGACGTCGAGCGCCGAGGTCGGCTCGTCGAGCACCAGCAGCCGCGCTCCCGCCTCGAGCGCGTACAGCGAGCGGGCGATGGCGATCCGCTGCCACTGGCCCCCGGACAGGTCGGCGCCGCCCTCGTAAGCGCGGGACAGGGTGGTGTCGAAGCCGGCCGGCAGGGCGTCGATGGCGTCGGCGATCCCGGCCCGCTCCGCGGCACCCCGGACCACGGCCGGGTCCCGCGGGGCGTGGACGGCGCCGACGAGGATGTTGTCCGCCGCCGACAGCTCGTACCGGACGAAGTCCTGGAAGACCACGCTGACCTGGCGGCGCCAGGCGACGACGTCGAGGTCCGCCAGGTCGGTCCCGTCCACAGTCAGGCGGCCCGCGGTGGGCTCGTGCAGGCGGGTCAACAGCTTCACCAGCGTGGTCTTGCCGGCACCGTTGACGCCGACGATCGCGGTGCACAGGCCCGCCGGCAGGTCCAGGTCGAGGCCGTCGAGCACAGGGCGACCGCTGCCCGGGTACGTGAAGTGCACGTCCTCGAACCGCACCGACGCCTCGGGGGCACCCGGCGGCACGGGCCGTCCGGGTCCCGACGAGCCCAGCCGCGCCTCGGCCGCGTCCATCCGCTGCTCGAACTCGGCCAGCGCCGCGACGGCCTGCATGCCGTACTGCGTCTGCACGTCCGACTCCGGGTAGTACTCGCCCAGCGCGATCGCGGCGACGACCGCCTGGATGCCGAGCGCCAGAGCGGTGAGGGTGATCTCGCCCGCGGCCGCCGACCGCCCGATCGACACCAGCACCGCGGCGCCGACCACCAGCCCGATCGCCGTGTAGACGAGATAGGGGACCAGGTAGATCTGCCGACGCCGGGCGGCGACCGGGTCCAGCATCCGCCGGGTGGCGTCGCTGTACTCGTCGGTGAACCAGCCGGCCAGCCCGAACACCCGCATCTCCTTGGCGGCCGCCGGGCCCATGGCCACCTCGCGCAGGTACACGGACCTCCGGCGGAAGCCGATGACGTTCTTCCACACCTGGGAGTAACGCCGCAGCCCGCCACGCTGCCCGTACCGGAACACCAGGGTGGCGGCGAGGACGGCCGCCGCGGCCGGCCAGGACACGACCGCACCGATGACCGCGGCGAACCCGAGCAGCTGCACGTACCGCGCGACGAGGGCGAGCAGTCCCGCGGCCGACGCTCCCGGGCTGCGGAAGTCGGCCTCGAACTCCCTCGTCGCCTCCGTCAGGGCCTCGAGGGTGGCCTGGTCCTCCATCGGCGCGATGCTGGTGGAGCGCAGGGCGATGCGCAGCGCCCGGTCGCGCAGGGCACCGTCGATCCGGCGCTGCATCCGCACGCCCAGCGCGGTCTGCACGGGCGCGAGCACCTGCCGGGCCAGGAACAGGACCGCCGCCAGCACGAACGTCCGTACCAGGTCACCCCACGCGGCCGACCCCGTGCCGCCGTCGACGGCCGCAGGCACCTGCCCGACCACCACGCTCGTGGCCAGCACGAACGCGACCGGCAGGAGGCCGAGCACCAGGTTGAGCGCCGCGAGTCCGACGACCAGGCCCGCGCCCGCCGTGGGCAGCAGGCGGGCGATGTCCCGGCGGGGCAGGACCGCGGTGCGGTACCAGGACCGGAGCATGGGCGCCCTCCTTCGGCCGGGGCGTGGGAGCGCGCCCAACCTAGTGCGCGCCCCGCGCGGGCGCACGGTGTTTCGCGACCTCAGTCCGACGGGCGCGACGACACCGGACGCGCGTCGGGCGGGGCGGTGCCGATGTCGGCGACCGGGCGTGGCTCGTAGCCCTCCGGCGTCAGGTCCGCACGCAGGATGCGCCCGAGCCGGAACCACCGCAGGTCCTGCCGGGACTGGCACCAGGCCACGACGTACCAGGTGCCCTCGGTGCGCGCGAGGACGACCGGCTCGATGCGACGGCGACTGACGGTGCCGTCCGCGCGGCGGTACTCGACGGCCAGCACCCGGCGGCGCCCGATCGACTCCTCGACCCCCCGCAGCACCTGTGGCGGCACGTCGTCCCCTGCCCGGTCCGGCCGCGACCAGACCCGACCGGCGAGCTCGTCGGCGCGTGCCCGGTCCGCTGGCGGGAGCGCGTCGAGCACCTTGGCGCGGGCGGCCTCGGCGTCGGTGCCGAACGGGCTGCCCGCCGGCAGCGCACGGACCGCGAGCGCCAGGGCCACCGCCTGCGCGGGCGTGAAGTTCACCGGCGGCAGGCCGACGGACGCGTCGAGCACGTAGCCGCCGCCGAGGCCCGCCTGCGCCACGACCGGCAGGCCGGCCTGCTGCAGCGCCGACACGTCCCGCTTCACCGTCCGCGGGGACACCTCGAACAGCCGCGACAGCCGCGTGCTCGTCGTCCCGGCGCGGCCGACGCGCCGCAGCTCCTCCGCGAGCGCGTACAGACGGTCGGTGCGGTTCATGGTTCCAGCATGGTGACACAAAGGTGACATCCTGGTGTCACCGGCCGGGGTTCACGCTGGAGCCATGACCACCTCACTGATCCTCGTCCCCGGTTTCTGGCTCGGCGGTTGGGCGTGGGACGACGTCGTCTCCGCCCTGCCCGACGAGCTCGACGTGCACGCGCCGACCCTCCCCGGGGTCGAGCCCGGCGCCGACCGCGCCGGCATCACGCGCGCCGACCACGTCCGCGCCGTCACCGACCTCGTCGACTCCCTCGCGGGCGATGTCGTCCTCGTCGGGCACAGCGGTGGCGGTGCGCTCGTCGGCGAGGTCGTCGACAGGCGACCGGACCGCATCCGGCGCGCGATCTACGTCGACTCCGGCCCGCTCGAGGACGGTGCCGCGATCGACGCCTCCGCGACCGAGGAGGTCGAGGTGCCGCTGCCCAGCTGGGAGGAGTTCGCGGCCCAGGGGTCGAGCACCGAGGGCATCGACGAGGACGGCCTCGCGGAGTTCCGACGCCGCGCCGTCCCCCACCCCGCGGACGTGGTGCGCGGCGCGGTGCACGTCGGCGACCCGCGCCGGTTCGAGGTCCCCGTGACGGCGATCTGCACCAGCATCCCGTCGGAGCAGATCAAGACGATGGCCCACGGCGGTCCGCCGTTCCACACCGAGCTGGGCGAGAGCACCGACCTCACCTACGTGGACCTGCCGACCGGCCACTGGCCGATGTTCTCGCGCCCGGCGGACCTGGCGGCAGCGATCGCGGAAGCCGCCGGCGCCTAGTGCATCCACGGACGGGCAACCGGCCGAAGAGGGGGTGTCAGCACATCGGCCGCTCGGGGGTACCCCACCGGGCCAGTCCTCGAAGGACGCACCATGCGCACACGTCTTCTCTCCGGCATCGCCGCCGGAACGCTCGCCCTCGTCACGCTCGCCGCGGTCCCCGCGAACGCGGCCGACCCCGCCAAGCTGTCCGTCCTGCACGGTGTCCCCGGCCTCACGGTCGACGTCTGGGTCAACGGCGAGCGCACGCTCGACGACTTCACGCCCGGCTCCCTCGCCGGCCCGCTGGACCTGCCCGCCGGCACGTACACCGTCGCCATCACGGCAGCCGACGCGGCCGACGCCAGCTCACCGGCCATCGGCCCGGTCGACCTCGCGCTCGAGGCCGGCAAGAACTACACGGCCGTCGCGCACCTCGACGCCGCAGCCGCACCGACCGCCACCCTGTTCACCAACGACATCTCCACCACGGCCGCCGGCGAGGGCCGGCTCACGGTCCGGCACGTCGCCGCGGCCCCCGGGGTCGACGTGCTCGCCGGCACCACGCCCGYGATCACCAACCTCACCAACCCGAACGAGCAGGTGCTCAACCTCCCCGCCGGCACGGTGTCCGCCAGCGTGACCGCCACGGGGACCACGACGCCCGCGCTGCTCGGCCCGGCCGACGTGCCGATCGTCGAGGGCACCAGCACGATCGTCTACGCCTGGGGCAACGCGACCGCGTCGCCGTCCACCCTGGCCCTCGCCACGCAGACCATCACCGGCCTGCACAGCAACCCGTCCGGGGTGAACGCCGGCCAGGTCGGTCTCGTCTCCGACGGCGGGTCGTCCGCGTGGACCTTCGCGATCGCCGGGCTCGTCGTCGCCGGCCTCGTCGGCCTCGCGTTCGCTCGTCGCCCCGCCACGCAGCGCGACTGATCCGAGCATGACCACCACACCGCAGCCCGAGCAGGCCCTCGCGCCCGCCCGGGCTGCGGTGCGCCCCCGACCCGCACGCGTGCTCGCGGCCGTCGTCGCACTCGGCACGACGCTCGGCCTGCTGACCGCGTGCACCGGTCCGGCGCCCTCTGCCGGACCGGTGGTCGACGCCGCCCTCGGTGCCCAGGTCGCCGTGACGCCCCCGCCCGTGCGGCTCGTGGTGCCGGACGTGGGGATCGACATGGCCGTCGACCCGGTCGGGGTGCAGGACGACGGTGAGATGGAGATCCCCGAGGACGCCGACCGCGCCGGGTGGTACCGGTTCGGTCCCGCGCCCGCCGACCCCGCCGGCGCGACCGTCGTCGCCGCGCACGTGGACAGCGTGCAGACCGGGATCGGGCAGTTCGCCCGGCTGCTCGACGTGGCGGTGGGGGCGGCGATCACCGTGACCTCCGCCGACGGCGGCGTGCGCGAGTACCGCGTCGTCGGCGTCGAGAGGATCGCCAAGGAGGGTGCGCCCGTGGACCAGTGGTTCGACCGGTCCGGCGCGCCGCGACTGGTGCTTGTGACCTGCGGTGGCACGTTCCGCCGCGACATCGGGCACTATACGGACAACGTCGTCGTCACCGCCGAGCCGATCGGTGGGTAATGATGACGATGCTGCTGACCAGGGAGGAGCCGTCCGTGAGCGCACCCGGGACCGGGTCCGCTGACTCGTCGCGCCCTGGGCACCGGCTCGACCCGGACGGCGAGGGTGTCGAGGAGCTCGGTGCCGCGTTCGCGCGCGGCGACGAGACGGCTATCGCGGAGGCCTACCGACGCTGGTCTGCGCTCGTGCACACGATCGCGCTCCGCTCGCTCGGCAGCGTCACGGACGCTGAGGACGTGACGCAGCAGGTGTTCGTCGAGGCGTGGCGCAGCCGCGAGCGGTTCGACCCGGACAAGTCCCGGCTGCCCGCCTGGCTGCTCGGGATCACGCGGCACGTCGTCGCCGACACGCACGAGAAGCGCGCGCGCGACCGGCGGCTGCGGGACAAGACCGTGGCCGGCGCGTCCGACCTGCCCGTGCCGTCCGTCGACGGCCGCGTCGTGGACCGGGTGGTCGTCGCCGACGAGCTCGACCGGCTGGGAGACCCGCAGCGCACGATCCTGCGGCTCGCGTTCTTCGACGACCTCACGCACGACCAGATCGCGACTCGGCTCAACCTGCCGCTCGGCACCGTCAAGAGCCACGTCCGGCGCAGCCTCGCCCGGCTGCGGACCCGATGGGAGGTGGATGGTGCCGTTCGATGAGTCCCACGTGGACGACGACGTGCTCGCGCTCCTCGCCCTCGGCGAGCCGGCGGGTTCGGCGTCGGACCTTGCACACATCGAGGAGTGCGAGCGGTGCACCGACGAGCTCGACTCCCTGCGTGACGTGGTCGGGCTGGCCCGCGCCGGCGCTGCGGAGGGTCCGCTCGTCGCGCCCGCTCCGCAGGTCTGGGACCGCGTCGC
>NZ_JBFUHU010000167.1:0-8270 GCF_056402235.1 Cellulomonas sp. P4_B5_2 | reverse complement strand
CCCCTACCAGGAGCAGCCCGGCATGGCGTACGTCATGCACGAGGGCGAGCTGCTGGTGTTCCCGCAGGAAGTCGCCGACCGGGTGCGGGCGCAGGCGCTCGCGGCGCTTGCCGAGGCTGCACGCCAGGCCCGGGACCTTAACGAGAGCAGCACGTACCGCATGGGCGAGCACCTGCGCCTCAACTACGAGGAGCAGCCCTACGTGGGCTTCGTGGTGAGCGTCTTCAACGGCGAGGAGCCCGTCGAGCTCCAGTCGCGCATGCTCGACCCGCTCAGCGACTCCAACGTCGCCCTGAGTCGCTTCCGCAACGCTCAGCAGCGAGGCTCGCTCGCCGACATGGGTGACGCCGTGTTCACCGCCGTCGAGAAGGCAGGGCAGGCCAACCAGATCGTGCGCGATGGGATCGAGGCGGCGATCAACACCGCCGGTGGCATCGTGGAAGGGCTCACGATCACCCGGAACCTCTCCTTCGCAATCGCGCTGTCGATCGGCGCGATCGTCGCCGCTCCGTTGGTGGCGGCCGGTGTCGCGGGCACGGGCGCCACCGGCCTGCTCGCGACGGGAATGACGGCGGTCGGCACGAGCGGCGTGGTCGGCGTGGGCGGGTACACGCTGGGCTTCGGCAGCGGGGCGGGCGGTGAGCTGCTGGCCGGGAACGGCGCGGACCGGGCGCTCGAGGCGGGGCTCGCCGAGGGCAGTCGGGTAGGCACCCAGGGCGCGCTGATCGGGCTCGGCGGCGGGGCCAGCCTCGGTCTCGCACGCAACCTCGGGGTCGGCGCAGAGGGGCTGACCTTCGGGCAGAACCTGTGGCGCGGCATGGCCGCCCAGGGCGGTGGCGGCGCCCTGAGCGGCACCGCGGGCGGCCTCCTGCAGGAGCCGCCCGAGGGGTCGTCGCGCGGCGACATGGCCCTGCGTGGTGGGCTTACCGGCCTGGGCTTCGGCCTGTTCGGTGGCGCCGCCGGGACGTACTCGCAGACGCTCACCTCACCGGGCGCCCAGTTCGCCGTCGGCGTGGGTGCCCCGAGCCTCGCGGCCGGAGGTGTCACCTATGCGCAGACCGGCGACCTGTCGCAGTCACTGCAGGCGGGAGCCGTCGCGCTGGCCGTCGGCACGCTCGGCCGGGCTCGCGCGAACCAACAGGGTCAGAACGGACCGCAACGGTCCTTCCGGCTGGACGCGCGTGGGCATCCCGGCGCCGAGGCGCGCCTGTACCGGATGGGTCAGTCCCTCGGCAATACCACCCGTGCCTACGGGCTGGCCGCAGGCCTCGGCCTGTTTAGCGCGGCGCCGGCGTTCCGGATGGGCCAGTCGGGCGGCGGATACAACCTGACGGATCCCCGCACCCCGTCGGGATACGTCGCACGTCCGACGACCCAGACCGCGGCGACCCAGACCGCGGCGCAGCCAGCACCTGCGCAGGCTGCTCCGGCTCAGGCAGCCCCCGCGGCGGCACCTGCGCAGGCTTCAGCACCTCCCGCGACGCCAGCGCCGCCCACCGCGGCCGCCGTTCGCATCTCGTCCGGCGCGTTCCTCGTCAACCCCGCACGACTCGTGGCGGACCCGTTCTCCGGTGCCGTCCTCGGTCAGCGTTCGGCCTCGGCCCAGACCGACCGGTCCGTGATCACCGGGCCGCGCGCCGACGAGGCGGAGGCGGCGGGCTGGCGGGAGGCTCTGCGCAGGGGAGAGATCGGCCTGCAGGCGCCGCTCGGGGCGAACGTGCGAGGCGGTGACTTCTTCACCGCACGCGTCGACGCCAACGGCCAGGTGACTCTCATCGCGACGGACGTGAAGATGTCGACGATCGGGCAGTTCCCGGCGCCGGCGACCACTTTGAGGCCCGCCTGGCGTGCAGAGCTCCAGGCTGCGATCCAGCCCGGCCGCCTCAACCTCGGGGACCCGGCGCTCGAGGCAGCCATCCGAGCCGCCTTCGCCGCAGGGCGGGTCCAGCTGCGTCAGCTCAACGCCGACTATTCACCGTCTGGCGGTGGCTCGATCACCGGCTTCTGAGCCGTTCGGCATCATCGGCCTCCGTCGCAGGCCCCGGACGAGCGAGGGCGCCGACGTCGTCGGCGCCTCCGTGACGGGTCGACGAGCGATGGCAGCACGCGAGGTTGCCCGTGGGTGCCTACAGCACGGCGACATCGGCAGCGTCTCGGGCCTCACGTTGTGGGCAAACGGCGGCCGACGCGTTTCGGGAGGTCAGGCGCTGGGACCGCACTACCCACGAAGCGGACCTTCGCGACGCGATGCGCAACCTTGGCTACATCGCCGGCTGAGCCTCGTCGAGGAGCTGGCGGGCAACCAGCGTGGGGAGGGGCGTGCTCCCGGGGCTTCGTCGGCTACCTTCGAGAACTCGTCCGCTGACCGCAGTTGCCCGTCTCGGTCGTGGTTCGTCGAACGGGCAATGTCCCCAGCTTCGACTCGACAGGCTCGATGCGCGGCGGGCCGATGACGATGAGTGGCCAGTCGACGTCGCCGTCGATGGCCCGTAGGCGGGAACTGATTACTGCTCCGGGCTTTCGGGCACCACCGCGGCGACCGAGTTTCGGTCCGTCGAAGTGCTTTTCGGCGGCTCCACGCTGACCGCGCAGAGCCGTGTTGACTCTGTCAACCGACGAGCCCGAATCGAGGGGGTTCGCCCGAGTCGGTCGAGAGCAATCGCGCAGGTGGCAGCCCACTACCAACGGCTTTCCGACGGCTCTCAACGGCTCCGGCTCACGATCCTGGATCGCCACCGCGCGTCGGGAGTGATCGGGATCCGTGCGGCGCCGCAGGCAGCCTCAAGGGTGAGGGCGACGACGGACAGGACGGGATCAGGCTGCGGCTGACGTGATCGTCGGCACGACGAGCACACTGGTGGAGCATGGACGATGTTCCGAGCCTGACGTACGGCGAAGGAGTGTGCTCGTGACTACCCGCCTGGTACTCCCCGAAGAACCGACCGCGATCGGGCCCGATGGGAGCGACGTGCGCGTCCTCCTCGACACCCCGCACGGCGGTCTCGCACACTTCACGTTCCCACCCGGGTCGGTGTCGCCCACCGTCCGGCATCGCACCGTCGACGAGCTGTGGTACTTCATGTCCGGCGCTGGGCGCATGTGGCTCAGCACAGCAGGAGACTCGCAGGGCCTCGTTGTCGCACCGGGTGTATGCATCAGCATTCCGGTCGGCACGGCGTTCCAAGTCTCCGTAGCACCAGGCGACCCGCTCGTCGCGATCGGGGCCACGATGCCTCCTTGGCCCGGGCTGGGCGAGGCAGAAGTTGGCAGCGATGGACCGTGGACTGCGACGCTTTCCTCAGGGCCGCACTGACCGTGCCTGCCCTGCATGGGGGCCTCACCGCAGTCGCTCGAGCAAGGTCTCGATCACATCGAGCGACTCGCTGATGTACGCGTCCAAGGGCGGCCCGCGTCTCTGCCGCGAATTCGTCGCCCATGTACCGTCTCAACCGACTTATGGGCTGACTATTGAGGCCGCCTCCGGCCAGGGATAGTCTCGACCGTGAGGATTCTTCGCAGCGGCGAGACCCGCTCCCCTCGAAATGCAACGAAGTGCTCGGATTCCCGTGGTGTGCACGCATGCATGCGGCGCTGAAAGAGCGGACGCCGAGCCACGCCGTGTTTGATGCCTGCGGCAACTGCGTCGACAGCGCGTGTTTATCTGAGGAGTTCAGGAGCGCCAGCAAAGGTGTGTGATGCGCGATGTACGTCCTATCATTGCAGACCCTGACGGAGCAGATCGTCGGCGCTCAGGTCGCCGAGAAGCACCTCAGCGGCAGTGTGGAGGACCTTTCGATCCTCTTCGAGGGGAACAATCTCGAGGTGATCGAGACGCGCTATACCGCGTTTGGATTTCTTGCGTTCGACCCGCGTGCCGATCACGTGATCGTCGACTATCTCGCCGAGGGGACGCTCGCAGCCGACTCTGGTGCGAGGGTCCTCGTTCTGTTCACCACCGCACGACCGGCACCCTTCCCGAGTCCGCTGGACGTGGAATCCCTGGACTGGCTCGAGCTCGATACTGGCACGCTCCCTGCTCAGGAGATGCTTCGAGATCTCTTCGTCCCGAATGAGGCCCCGCCGCTCCCGGGGATCGCCTTTCTCCGCAGGTTCTCGACGGGGGACGAGGCGATCTACTTCCCTCTTGGAGATCACGAGACGGCGGCCGCGCTAAGGCAATACCTTCGCGCCTTGTTCGTCGATGTGGCGGGGGCAGCCGACGCTGGGACGACTGGGCGCCAGTTCATCAATCACATCGCCGTGAAAAGTCAGCTAGCCAATAGGACGTTCCGGCGCGGCATGATCGGTTCACCCCGGCAGTGGCTCATCAGTGGCTATCGGTACGTCAAAGCCAATGCCGGCGACATCATCGCAGCGGTGGGGCTCTTTGTATGACTCTCTCTTGGCGACCGGATCGGAGCGAAGCGATGATATTGACGGGCAGAGAGGACTGCACCCGCGCGGTAATTCCGGTTGCCGATGGACTGCTCCAGGAGATGACCACCTTCGGTCGCCTGGCCAGCGCATCAACCTTGGAAGAGGACCAGTTCGCGACCTTCACCGCTGCCGCCGGCTTCACAATGGCGCTGCTCGAGGCTCTACAGGGACCGGCAGAGTTGCGCTTCCGCGCATCTGTGAAGGCGCCCTATTGCTACAACACCGGGAGTTGGCCCCCTTCTCTCGGTCCAGCGGGTCACCTGGGCGAGCCCGGTCAGGTTCTTCCCCCGGCTGAAGCGGCGCGCTCGCTCTTCCTGAACTGGAACCTGGCAGTGACGGACTCGGGCCTTCTCTCCTCGCGACTGCTTCGCTGCGCGTCATGGCAGATGGCACGGCACGGCGTTCCCGCAGCAGTCGACCTCGTCGTCGACCTGTTCGAGTGGGGCTACTGCAACGCCGGGAGCGTCTTCGACGTCTACGACGTCATCATGCGGGCCGGAGCTGTCAGTCAAGATCCCGACTTTGTGGTTGGGGCATTCTTTGGAGGTGCGGTCCCTACGACGCCAGCGGAATTTCTTCAAGCCGACCTACACCTGGATTGGCTGGACGACGTGGTGGCGGGCGACTCACTATTAGGTCGGTCGGCGCTGGAAGCGCTCATCGCCCGCGCGAGCCGTTCCGTTGTCACGACCCGCGAGGCCGGCTCAGTTGGCGAGTGGTTTACCGCGCAGGTGCAACTCGGGGCGCTGCTGACTCTGTTTCTGCCGTTGCAGCGGACCTATGTGCCGACGCCGGGCCCGGGCCTGCAGGTCCTGCTTGGACAGTGGGAGGAGATTCAGGCGGACGCAGTCGGCTTCGAGCTCACGTGCCGCGCGGGGTTTGCCTTTCCCACCTGGGAGACGGTCAGGGCCATGTCCGACAGCGTAGGCGCCGCCTATCGTTCGAGGCTCCCGTCCGATTGGGAGGCCCGGATGAGCGCTGAACGACTCGTGGTTCCGTCCCAGGTTCGCGATCAGGTGCTGCACCCCGAGATCGCTACTGACGTGCCTCCTCGCTGGGTGTCGCTTGACGCTAGCGAGATCCTTCCCTGGACATTGCTGTTCCGAGGTGGTGAGGCCGCCGCGCTATTCACTCGGACTGGCGAGATGACGGCTTCACCGCCAGACGTCGTGCTCGCGGAGCTCAAGGCCCTTATCGAGGGAGCGGGCGACGACCTCGCCGCTCAGGTGAGTCGCGCGTCTCAACTGTGCGCTCGATACCCGTACCTGTCTGCCGCTCATCAGGAGCTCGGCATCGCACACCATCTGGCCGGCGACGTGGAGGCCGGGATCGACGAGCTGGCAGTCGCCCTCGCTCTCGAGCCAGCGGAACCGATGCTCTGGCGGTCACTCGCAGTCGCTCTGAATCAGGGCGGCTACCGCAATGAGGCTGCCATGGCACACGCCGTCGAGGAGTGGATCTCGTCACGATCTGTCTAGCTGCAGGCGCGGGAGCTTCGCGCGCTCCCAGGTCCAGTGGACCGCAAGTCTGCGTCGCTAGGAGGTGACCGCCACGCACAAGACGTGCGGCCCTTGCCTCGAGAGAATTTCTATGGGCAGGGGCGCACTTCGGTCTTCTGGTGCGGATGGTGACCGCTCAAGTGAACGGAACCGGTACTGAGCCGCCAGCCTCAATGCCCATGGATTGCGGACGTTAGTCAGAACGTGAACCCTCGGCAGGTGCTCAAGGCTCGGCGGGAAGTGCGAACTCCTCAAGCGCTGCGCCAGTCTCGATCAGAGTGCTCAGGCTCTCGGTGAAGCGCGCCGCGGGTGCCCCGTCGATCACGCCGTGGTCAAAGCTCAACGTCAGTGGCAGCATCGGCCGCACAACGACGACCCCGTCGCGCACGACCGCGCGGTCCGCGATGCGCCCCACCGTCGCGATCACCGTCAGGGGTGCGAGCGGAATGGCCCACCCCCACCCGCCGGCGAACATCCCGATCGACGTGACTCCCACTGCGGGGCCAAAGGTGGCGGCGATGTCGGGTCTGGTGGCGGCGACACGGATGGCAGTCCGTCGAAGAGGTCCCGGTAGCCGTATCAGCGCCCCGATCAGCCCGCTCGGGCGGTGCTCGTCGCCCGGTCCGTAATTCGCTCGTTGCAGGGTCTGGGAGATCGCCATGCAGGACTGCTGGTCGGCGTCAGCAACCGTGATGGCGTCGAGCACGGTGCGTCCCTGCCAGTGCCGCTCCACGGTCGCGCCGATGTCGACGCGGTCGAAGGAGACGATCGCGTTGCCGGCCTTGCGGGCGTTCACCTCGGGATGCATCGCGACCGCCCGTGCCACGCTCGCGATGACGAAGCCGGTCCACGACACACGCGGCTCGGATGCGGCGATGCGCGCCATGGGGGCGGTCACGTCGAGCTCGAGCAGGGCGTGGACCTGGAATCGTCGGCTCGCGCCCGCCAGCCTGTCCAGGATCGGCTGGCGGTCCCGGGGCACAGCCCGCACGACGTAGGCCATGGTCAGCGGATGCCCTCCCAGAGCGCCCGCTCCCAGGCCCGGGGGTCGTCGACGACCTCCGAGGTGGTGTCGAACCGCATCGTGGCCCTGCGGTGGTGGTCGTACGGGGGCCAGCCGGGATCACCGGTTCTGGCGAAGGCGATCCACGTGGCGTGCATCAGACGCGCGAGGTCCTGCGGCGGGTGGGCGCCGAGCATCGGGCCGAACAGCGGCGCGTCGGGAGTCGCGGTGTCGAAGACGAAGGGCACCTCGACGGCGTGGACCGCGCCGAGCCCGGGGGCGGCCCAGGCGAACTCGTACATGTAGGTGCGTCCGGTCGCAGGGGTGCGCGTGCGGGCTTCGGCGAGGCGGAGGGCGGGCACCCGCATCCACCAGTCGGTCTGGACGTTCGCGAGCAGGTCACCGGGGGAGGCCTGCGGATACCTGTCCCGGTAGGCGTCGAGCGCTGCCGACGGATCCAGTCCGTAGGCCGCCAGCGCCTGGTAGCCGTGCCCGCGGACGGGGCCGGTCAGGATCTCGTCGGTGATCTGGCCGAGGGCGCCGCTGACCAGGAGCCAGAGCCTCCAGTCGTCGGTGTTCGTGCCCACGATGACGTCGACCTCGCCGCCCGAACCGGCCGCGATCTGGTCGATGGGGTAGCCAGGCAGGACCTGCCCGTCGACGACCGGCTGCCACGGCATCGTGCTGGTGACCACCGCCTGGCCCCAGCGCTCCGGGTCCGGGTCGGTGAGCAGCTCGGTCTTCAGCTGGGCCTGTGCCGCGAGCAGGCGATCCACACCGACGGACGCGATCGCCTGGCGGGTCGGGGGCACGCCGAGGATGTCGGCCAGGTACCCGGCGATGCGTCGCGCGTCGTCGGCCGGGGTCACCTGGTGCGCCGCGCCGCTCTGCAGGATGGCCCGGCGGAACAGTCCCTTGGCCTGGGGCATCGCGAGCAGGGTGCCGATGCTCATCGCGCCGGCGGACTCGCCGAAGACGGTGACGTTGCCGGGGTCGCCGCCGAACGCGTCGATGTTCTCCTGCACCCATTCCAGGGCGGCCACCTGGTCGAGCAGGCCGAGGTTGGCGATGCCGTCCCCGAGGTAGAGGAACCCCTCGGCGCCGGGGCGCCAGTTGACGACGACGCAGACGACGCCGTCGCGGGCGAAGTGCGCACCGTCGTAGGCCGAGGTCGAGCTGAGCTCGAACATGCCGCCCTGGATCCAGACCACCACCGGCAGGCCTGTCGCCGTGGGGTCGGGCGTCCAGAGGTTGAGGTTCAGGCAGTCCTGCGACGGTGCGGCGCGCTCGACGCCGGCGAAGGCGCCAGAGACGTCGTGCCAGTCCTCATT
>NZ_JBFUHU010000166.1:0-8319 GCF_056402235.1 Cellulomonas sp. P4_B5_2 | reverse complement strand
CCTCCAGGGGCACGACGGCGTCGGCACCCAGCGGCAGCGGCGCGCCGGACGCGATGCGGACCGCGGTGCCGGGCACCAGCCGCAGCGGGCCGCCGGAACCCGGGCGGACGTCGTGCGCGACGGGGAGCGCCTGCGCGCTGGCGTACCCCGCGCCGGCCGTCTCGTGCGCGGCCACGGCGTACCCGTCGCGCGCCGCCACCGCGAGGGCGGGCAGGTCGTGCGTCGCCGTGACGTCGGCCGCGAGGATGCAGCCGACAGCGTCGCGCAGCACGACGTCGAGCGGTGCGACCGGTCCGACGGCGGCCAGCACGGCCGCGAGGTGATCCTGGACCGATCTCATGCGCGCATTCTGCCCCGCCCGGGGGGTCAGTCGGTGAGGGTCTGCGCGAACTCGCCCAACCACGTGCGGAAGTCGGGGCCCAGATCGGGGCGGTCGACCGCGATCTGGACGACGGCCTTGAGGTAGTCGAGCCGGTCGCCGGTGTCGTAGCGCCGTCCGCGGAACACGACGCCGTAGACGCCGCCGCCCTCGCTCGCCGGCAGGCCCGCCAGCGTGGCCAGCGCGTCGGTCAGCTGGATCTCGCCGCCGCGGCCGGGGGCGGTGCTCTCGAGCACCTCGAACACCGCGGGGTGCAGGACGTAGCGCCCGATGATGGCGAGGTTGCTGGGCGCCTCGTCCGCGGGGGGCTTCTCGACGAGCCCGGTGATCTTCACCTGGTCCACGTCCGCCGCGCCGTCGAACGCCTCGACGGCGGCGCACCCGTACATCGAGATCTGCGCCGGGGGCACCTCGAGGAGGGCGATGACCGACCCGCCCGTGCGCTCCTGCAGCGCGAGCATGGTGCTCAGCAGCTCGTCGCGCTCGTCGATCAGGTCGTCACCGAGCAGGACGGCGAACGGCTCGTGCCCGACGTGGTGCTTGGCCTGGAGCACGGCGTGGCCGAGGCCCTTCGGCTGGCCCTGGCGGACGAAGTGCACGTGGCCGAGGTCGGTGGACTCGCGGACCTTGGCGAGCCGTTCGAGGTCACCCTTCGCCTCCAGCGCCGCCTCGAGCTCGGGCACGGCGTCGAAGTGGTCGGCGAGGGTGCGCTTGGAGCGGCCCGTGATGAGCAGGACGTCGTCGAGCCCGGCCCGTACGGCCTCCTCGACGACGTACTGGATGGCCGGCTTGTCGACGACCGGGAGCATCTCCTTGGGAGTCGACTTCGTGGCGGGCAGGAACCTGGTCCCGAGGCCCGCGGCGGGGATGACTGCCTTGTGGATGGTCATGTCCGGACGATAGCCGCGGGTGCGGGCGGTGCGCAGTGGCGTCCGTCACCACCTGGACGAGGAGACAAGTCATACCCCGGTCGGTCGTGGGCGGCCTCCGGGTTTGCGACACTGGTCCCATGAGCAGCGTCGCCCAGCCGTATCCGCGCGTGTCCGAGGGAGACGAGGTCGAGGACGTCAAGGAGCGGCTCCGCGTAGCCATCCGCAATGCCCGCAAGATCCGCTCCGTGCGCCTCCGCGAGGCAGCCGCCCAGCAGCTCGCCGACGTGGTCCTCACCATCCCCGCCGTCGCCGACGCCTCCTGCGTCTCCGTCTACGCCGCGCGGGCCACCGAGCCCGGCACCGGTCCCCTCCTCGAGGCCCTGGCGGCCCGCGGCGTCCGCCTGCTCATGCCCGTGCTGGGCAGCGGCCTGCAGCGCGACTGGGCCGAGTACTCCGGTGCCGACGACCTGCGCGAGCGCGCCCCCGGCCGTCCCCCGGAGCCGGGCGGCCCCACCCTCGGTGCGGCGGCGCTGGCGGAGGCCGACGTCGTCATCGCCCCGGCGCTGGCCGTCGACACCACCGGCGCGCGGCTCGGTCAGGGTGGCGGCTGGTACGACCGGGCGCYGGAGCACATCCGGCCCGGTGCCCCCGTCATCGCCCTCGTCTTCCCCGAGGAGCTCTACGACGCCGACACGCGCCCGCTGCCCCGCGAGCGGCACGACCGGCTGGTCGACGCCGTGGCGACGCCCGAGGAGTGGCACCGCATCACGGAGTGAGCGTCAGCCTGTCCCGGGCGTCCGCCTCGGTGGYGACCTGGGTGAACGGCCACGGGAACGTCTCCCCGCGGGACCACGGGCCCAGCTGGTCGGCGTAGTGCACGCTCGCCGGGTGCCCCGAGGTGCCGGTGAAGGTCACCCACGTCGAGGCGTCGAGGTCTCCGAGGTCGACGACCATGCGCATGGACGGCGCGGCGGTCACCCCGAACGACTCGGAGCTGGCGTCCCAGGCGGTGGCGTTCACGATCGAGGACCCGCCGCCCACCGCGACCGGGTCGGGGTTGACCAGGTTGCGGATCGCGCCGGGCAGTGACGCACCACCCAGCACCGGGTGCTCCGGCGCTGCGGTGTGCACCAGGCCCCACCGCCAGTCGGACGCGTCGCGGCCCAGCTGCGCGGTGAGCTGACGACGCGCCTCGACCATCGCGCGGGTCAGCACCTCGTCGCGGCCCTCGACGACACCTGCCGTCGTCTTGTCGTCCCACCACGGTGACGCCGGCTCCTCGAGCAGGCGCCGGACCACCTCCAGCCAGCGCGACCCCCCGTTCGGGCCGTAGCCGTCCGGCAGGTCGTCTGCGAACGCGGACGAGAGCACGTCGACCCACACGGCCGCGAAGTAGGCCGCCGCGGCCGAGTCGGACGACTGCACCCGGTCCCACGTGCGGAGCAGCTCCTGGCCGTCGTCGTAGAACGAGTCGTCGATGTCGAGGGTGAGCAGGACCGGGACCAGCACGTCCGCGAACGGGCTGTGCTCGTCACTCTGGATCCTGCCCATGTCCGCCACGTCGACCTTGTCGTCGGTGGTCGCCGCCGTGAGCAGGGTGCGGATCCGCTGCGCGCGGTAGCCGTAGTCCCAGTCGTCCGTGAGGAACGGGCCCACACCGGCGGGGGTGACCGCCTGGTTGGCCGTCACGATGAACCCCTCGACCGGGTCGAGCGCGCGCGGCATGGCGGCCGCGTCGACGAAGCCCTGCCAGTCGTACCGGCTGTCCCAGCCCGGCCGCGGCCACGTGCCGTCGGACGGGACCGGGCCGTCGGAGACGTTCGCGCGGACGGGGATCCGCCCGGGTGCCTGGTAGCCGATGTGGCCGTCCGTCGTCGCGAAGACGATGTTCTGCGAGGGCACGTCGAACAGCGCGGCGGCCGCCTGGATGTCGGCGGCGGACCGCGCGACGTTGATCGCCAGCACGGCGTCCATGGTCCGGCCCGGCTGCAGGGCGGTCCACGCGAGCGCGACCTCGAAGGTCCGGCCGGGAGCACCCTCGGGCACGGGGGCGGTGCCGACGCCCACGAGGTCCAGCACGTCGGACACCAGCGGGCCGTGCACGGACTCCCGCACGGTCAGCCGCACGTCCTCGCCGCCGTTGACCTTGATGACCTCGGTGCGCTCCGCGATCGGTGCCGACGCGCCGTCGAGCCGGGTCGTGTCCTCGTCGACCCGCTCGAGGACGAAGTCGGTGACGTCGGCGCCCAGGTTGGTCAGACCCCACGCGAGCGAGGCGTTGTGCCCGATGACCACGCCCGGCATGCCGGCGAACGCGAACCCGGAGACGTCGTACGGGCACGCGGCGGAGACGTCGTCGCACCGCAGGCCGATCTGCTCCCAGATGCCCGGCGCCGAGATGCCGAGGTGCGGGTCGTTGGCCAGCAGGGGCTTGCCCGACTCGGTGAGGGCGCCCGAGACCACCCACGAGTTCGAGCCCACGCCCTCGCCGTCGCCCATGAGGTGCGGCACCGCCGCGAGCGCCGCGGACGCCGACGCCATCGCGTCCTGGAGGTCCGCGCTGTCGAGGTCGAGCGTGGTGGTCCTGGACGCCGCCTGCTCCACCGCGGTGACGGGCAGGTCCGCTGCGGTGAGGATCGGCAGGTTGAGGTCCTGCGGGTAGGTGGGGAAGAGCTCGTCGACGCGGGCCACGTCACCGATGGTCGAGTACGAGGCCGCGCGCTCCAGCTCGGCGTCGTAGTTGCCCCGCAGGTCCCAGGCCATCGCCTTGAGCCACGCGAGCGAGTCGATCGGGTCCCACTCCTCCGGCGCCGGGACGTCCACCTGCAGGCCGAGGACGCTGTACTCGACGGCAACAGCGCCGGGGTCGCGGTCGGCGAGGTAGTCGTTGACCCCGTCGGCGTAGGCCTGCAGGGCGTCACGCGTGGCGGGCTGGAGGAGGTCCCACTCCTGCTGGGCCACGCGGCGCCAGCCGAAGGTCCGGATCACCTTGTCGGCCGCGAGCGCGTCCTCGTTCTCCCCCACCAGCTCCGACAGCCGGCCGGAGGTCACGTGCCGGCGGTAGTCCATCTCGAAGAAGCGGTCCTGCGCGGCGACGTAGCCCTGGGCGCGGAAGAGGTCCCGCGAGGTCGTCGCCGTGATCGTCGGGACGCCGCGGTCGTCGCGGGTCACCGTGACGTCCGCGTCGAGGCCCGTGAGCTCCTTCTCGCCGGAGACCTCCGGGAGCGGGCGCCGCACCACGATCACGGCGGTCACCATGACGGCGACGAGCGCGACGACGACCACCGCGGCGACGGTGACCAGGGAGACACGGAGGAGGCGACGACGAGACACGCTTCGGAGGGTACTTCGCCGCCACCGGTCCGGCTGGCGTGGCGCCCGGCGCGGACGGTCGGAATGTCCCGAGCGGCGCAGCGGTTACGATTGGCACTCGGACGACGCGAGTGCCAGACCGTCAGACCCGCTCGATGAGCTGCCAGGAGAACTTCAGTGCCCACCTACGCCTACGCCTGCACGGCATGCGGTCATGCCTTCGAGACGGTGCAGTCGTTCAGCGACGACTCGCTGAGCGTCTGCCCCGAGTGCGACGGACGCCTGCGCAAGGTGTTCTCCTCGGTCGGTGTCGTGTTCAAGGGCTCCGGCTTCTACCGCAACGACGCGCGCGCCGGTGCGAAGTCGTCGGCCCTGAGCCCGGCCGCGAGCACGCCGAGCCCCGCCGCGGCGGCGTCGTCCTCGTCGTCGGACTCCTCGACGTCCTCGACGCCCGCGCCGGCAGCGAAGCCCGCCGCCTCCGCCTGACCGACTCCTCCTGAGCCTCGGCGCCGTCACCTGCGGGTGGGGGCGCCGATCTCGTCTGTCGAGCCGCCCGCAGCCCCGGGCTCGCTGGCGCTCTCCACACCGTCGCCGTGCTGAGCCTTCCGCGCCCGCGGCCGCTCTACCGTCGGCCGTCATGCACCCCCACCTGCTCGCCGGTCGCCCGCCGCCGCTCCCCCACCGTCGCCGCCCGTGGCAGGTGACGTTGCGGTCCGCCCTGTGGCGAGCCCGGTTCGCGGTCGCCGCGGCTCTCCTGGGCGTCGCCGCCGCCTGCACGGCGCAGTCACTGCGCCCGCCGGACCCACCGACGTCCGCGGTGGTCGTCGCGGCGCGAGAGATCCCGGCCGGGACCACGCTGACCAGCGCCGACGTCCGCGTCAGCCGGTTCCCCCGGTCCGTCGCCCCCGACGGAGCGGTTGCGGACCCTGCGGACGTGGTCGGCTCCGCCGCCGCCGTCCCGCTCGCGGTCGGTGTCCCCGTGCTCTCCGGTCTGCTGGCCGACGACGAGGTGCGCGGACCGCCCGGCACCGTGGTGGCGACGGTCAGGTTCGCCGACCCTGCGGTCGCGGGGCTCCTGTCGCCCGGCGTCCGGGTGGACGTGCTCGCAGCAACTCCCGAGGGCGGCCCGGGCGGGGTGGTGGCGACGAGGGCGCTCGTCCTGCCGGTCGCCCGCCAGGACGGCCCCGGCGGTGCGCTGGGTCTGGGCGGCTCCGGCGACGCCTCCGTCCCGGTCCTGCTCGCCGTCTCCCCGACCGAGGCACCCGCTCTCGCGGGAGCGGCCGCTTCCGCCTTGCTGTCCGCGGTCGTCGTGCCATGATCGTGCACTCCGGGCGCGTGCCGCCGACGGAGCACGACAGAACCCCCACTGACGACTCTCCTCAGTGGCTGCAGAAGGCGGCCACCGACCGAAGGGAACCGTGACGATGCTCCAAGGATTCAAGGACTTCATCTCGCGCGGTAACGCGATCGAGCTGGCCGTCGGCGTCGTGATCGGTGCCGCGTTCGGCCAGGTGGTCGCGGCGCTGGTGGCCGGGTTCATCGGGCCGCTGATCGCGGCCATCCTCGGCCAGACGGACCTGAGCGCGGTCTGGACCTTCGAGATCAACAACGCGGTCTTCTCGTTCGGACTGATCCTGCAGGCGCTCATCCTGTTCCTGTTCACGGCCGCCGCCGTGTACTTCTTCATCGTCGTGCCGATGAACGCCCTGGCCGCACGTCGCAAGCGTGGCGAGGAGGCCGAGCCCGAGGCGCCGGCCGAGGACATCCTGGTCCTGCAGGAGATCCGCGACCTGCTGGCCCGCAACCTCACCCCGGCGATCGTCAACGACGCGGGCACCGGCGCAGCAACGCGTCCGACCACGCCGCCGCCGTCGATCCCGCCGACCGCCTGAGCTGACCGTCGCGAACGCCCCGGGTGAGCATCACCCGGGGCGTGCGCGTTCCTACCGGAGCGCGGCGAGGAACGCGAGGGTGCGCTCGGTGAGCAGCTGCGCCGCCGCGGGGTCGTACGAGGACAGGCTGCTGTCCGCGAAGAGGTGCTGGTCGCCGGGATAGACGAAGAGCTCGGCCTGGTCGGTCTCCTTCACCAGCGCGCGAGCCGCGTCGATGTCCCCCTCGCCCGCGAAGAACGGGTCGGCGTCCATCCCGTGGATCTGCACCGGAACACCCGCCGGCCACGGGCTGTCGAACTCCGCCGTCGGCACGCACGAGTGGTAGAACAACGCCCCCCGAGCTCCGGGGCGCGTCTGGGCCAGCATCTGCGCGGGCAGCACCCCGAGGGAGAACCCCGCGTAGACCAGCTCGGCGGGCAGCGTGTCCACCGTCTGCTGGCCGCGGCCCATCACGGTGCCGAACCCGACCTCGCCGGCGTACGCGAGCCCCGCCTCGAGGTCGTCGAACACGTGGCCGTCGAACAGGTCCGGGACGTGCACGGTGTGCCCGGCGGCACGCAGCGTCTCCGCGAACTCCTGGACGCCGGGCGTCAGACCCTGGGCGTGGTGGAACAGCAGGACCTCGGCCATCGACTTCTCCTTCGTGGGTGCATCTGGTCGGCTCGGCGATCCTCCCGCACGGGTCCGACACGCGCGCGCTACCAGTGCGGTGGCTTGTCCTGGCTCAGCCGGTCGTCGTTCGAGCCGGTCTCGCGGTCGCCCCAGCCGACGTCAGAGTCGTCGACGCTCCGCCGCGCGACCACCGGCTCGGGCGCAGGTGCCGGCGGACGTGCCGGGGCGGGCGGCTCGTCAGAGGGCGCGGGGTGGGTGGACACGAGGTTCGCGTCGTCGCCGCCGACCGTGCCGGCGTGACGGACCGCCCGGCGTGGGCGACGTGCAGGATTCTCGGACGCGGTCACGCCCCGATGATCCCACCCCGGTCGGTCAGCGCATCGCCCGGGTGATCGCGCTGCGCACCGCGGTGTCGATCCGGTACGACCGGCGCGTGATGCCCAGCTCGTCCCGGAGGGCCGCGGCGAGCTGCTCACGCGTCCGCTCCTGCTCGTCGGACTGCAACCACGTCACCAGCTCGTCCAGCTGGTCGTCGCTGTAGGCGCCGATCGGCAGACCGCGTCGCACGTCGGGCCGCTGACGTGTGGGCACCGCGAGCGCGAGCTGGCGGGCACGGCTGGGCGGTTGCGAGTCCTCACCTGGCTCGTCGGCGACCTCGGAGACGGTCCCGGCTCCGCTGTCAGCAGGCCCAGCAGGCGCAGCGGGAGCGGCAGGCTCCGCGTCGGCGGCCTCGATGACCTGGACCGTGGACCACACGCCCGTCGCAGGACGCGGCTCGTCCGGGTGGGCGGATGCCCGCGCTGCCGCCCGAGCAGCAGAGGACTCGGGCGTCGGCAGCTCCTCGGCGTCGTCTGCCTCGTCGAGCAGCCCCAGCTGGAGCGGTGCGCTGCGCGGCGCGGCCGGGGCGGGGACGCGCGCGTGCACGGCCCGGCGGATGCGGTCCACCTCGGCCTGCGGGTCCATGAACGCGGCCGCGGACCAGACGCGGATGACGCTCCAGCCCACGCGCTCGAGGCGGTCGGCGGTGAGTCGGTCGCGGACACGGACGCTGCGCTCGGCGGTGTACTCGGCGTCGTCGGTGAGGACGGCGACCAGCATCTCGCCCGGCAGGTCCGGGTGGCCGACCACCAGCGGGATCCGGTCGCCGCCGGGGATGCCGTGGTCGGCCTCGACCAGCAGCCCGTGCTTCCAGAGGCGCTCGGCGAGATCGAGCAGCAGGCGGTCGGGCTCGGCCGCGGCGGCGAGGGCCGCG
>NZ_JBFUHU010000165.1:0-8346 GCF_056402235.1 Cellulomonas sp. P4_B5_2 | reverse complement strand
GTGCTGCGGGTCCGCGACGTGCCGGAGCCGCGCGTCGAGGCCGGTCAGGTGCTGGTCCGGGTGCGCGCGTCCGGGCTGAACCGGTCCGAGCTGCACTTCCGCCGCGGGCAGGCGTCGTCGGGCAGCTTCCCGCGGATCCCGGGGATCGAGGCCACCGGCGTGGTCGAGTCGGCGCCGGGCGGGGAGCTCTCGGTCGGGACGCAGGTCATGACGATGATGGGCGGTATGGGCCGCACGTTCGACGGCGGCTACGCGGAGCTCGTCGTCGTGSCCGCCGCGCAGGTCATCCCGTTCACCAGCGACCTGCCCTGGGACGTGCTCGGGGCCGTCCCGGAGATGCTGCAGACCGCGCACGGGTCGCTCGCCGTCGGCGTGCAGGCACGTCCCGGCGACACGGTGCTCGTGCGCGGGGGGACGTCCTCGGTGGGCCTGGCGATCGCGGTGCTCGGACGTCTGCGCGGGCTGACCGTGCTCTCGACCACCCGGTCGGCGGACAAGGTCCGGCTGCTCGAGGGGGTCGGCGTCGCGCACGCGCTGGTCGACGACGGTCAGGTGGCCCGCCAGGTGCGCGAGCTCGTGCCCGAGGGCGTCGACGGCGCCGTCGAGCTGGTCGGGGTGAACACCCTGGCCGACACGCTGCGCGCCACCCGCCCCGGCGGCACCGTCTGCTTCACCGGGATGCTCTCGGACCAGTGGACGATCCCGGAGTTCTACCCGATGGACTGGCTGCCCAACGGCGTGCGGCTGACGGCGTACTCGGGCGCGTCGGCCGACCTCCCGGTGGACGTGCTGCAGGGGTTCCTCGACGCGGTCGCCGCCGGTGCGGCGCGGGTCCCGCTCGGGCGGACGTACCGGCTCGACGAGATCGTGCGGGCGCACCGGGACCTGGAGGCGGACGCCGTCGGCGGGAAGGGCGTGGTGGTCCTGTGACACCCGACACCGTGTGCGTGCGCGTCTGGGCGGGCGAGGAGGGAGCCGGTTGGCGCCGCAGGCTGTGGGCGCGGCTCCTCCTCCTTTTCAAGGTATAGCCGGGCGGGGGGCTTGCGGCAAGGCCCCCGTCGCGGCGAAGAATCTCCGACCGTGACACCCCTGACCACCCGTGCGTTCGACCTTCCCGACCACCTCGCCGCCAAGGCGGACCCCGCGCTGATCGCCCGCGACGAGCAGCACCTCGCAGCCATCGGCGAGAGCCTCGCGGAGCAGATCGCGGAGCTGTCCGACCGCCTCGACGTCCAGCGCACCGCCCCCGGCCGGGGCGGTCAGCAGGCGCTGGACCGCGACCAGGAGATCCACCGCCTGACCGCCCGCCTGCGCACCCTGCGGCGGTACGGGCTGGACCTGTGCCTCGGGCGCATGGTCGGCTCGGACGACTCCGAGCCGGTGTACGTCGGACGGCTCGGCCTGACCGACAGCGCCGGGCGTCGGCTGCTGGTCGACTGGCGCTCCCCCGCGGCCGAGCCGTTCTTCGGGGCCACCTACGCGCAGCCGATGGGCCTCGCGAGCCGCCGTCGGTACCGCTGGACGGGCGGCCGGATCCGCGACTACTGGGACGAGGTGTTCACCGCCGACGGGCTCGAGCAGAGTGCCGCGCTCGACGACCAGTCCGCGTTCATCGCGAGCCTGGGCAGCGACCGATCCGACCGGATGCGCGACGTGCTGGGCACCATCGCGGCCGACCAGGACGCGATCATCCGTGCAGGCTCCCGGGGCGCCCTGGTGGTCGACGGCGGTCCCGGCACGGGCAAGACCGTCGTCGCCCTGCACCGCGCGGCCTACCTCCTGTACTCCGACCCGCGCCTCGGTCACCACCGCGGCGACGTGCTGGTSGTCGGWCCGCACGAGCCCTACCTCGCCTACGTRKCCGACGTGCTGCCSAGCCTCGGCGAGGAGGGGGTGCAGACGTGCACCCTGCGCGACCTCACGCCCGAGGGGGCCGCGGCCACCGTCGAGACCGATCCGGACGTGGCCCGGCTGAAGGCGTCGGCGCGGCTGGTGGGGGCGATCGAGCCGGCCGTGCGGTTCTCGGAGCGGCCGCCCACCGAGGGGATGCTCGTCGAGACGGAGTGGGCGGACCTCTGGCTCAGCACCGCCGACTGGGCGGAGGCGTTCGGCGCTCCGGACCCCGGCACCCCGCACAACGAGGCCCGCGACCAGATCTGGGAGACGCTCCTGGACATCCTGGTGGACAAGCACGAGGACGAGGACGTCCCGGCCGAGGTGCTCCGCCGGGCCCTCGCCAGGAGCACGGAGCTGGCCCGCGTGTTCAGCGGCGCGTGGCCGGTGCTCGAGGCGACAGAGCTCGTCGGCGACCTGTGGTCGGTGCCGGCCTACCTGCGGCTGTGCGCCCCGTGGCTCACCCCCGACGAGGTCCGCACGCTCCAGCGCGAGGACGCCCAGGCGTGGACCGTCTCCGACCTGCCGCTCCTGGACGCGGCCCGGCAGCGCCTGGGCGACCCCGAGACGTCCCGACGCCGGCGACGGCAGGAGGCAGCGCTGGCCGAGCAGCGCGCCCGGATGGCCGACGTGGTCGACGACCTGATCGCGACCGACGACTCCGAGATGCTCGTGATGTCGATGCTGCGTCGCCCTGACCTGCAGGCTGCGCTCGTCGACGACTCGGCGCTGCCGACCGCCGACCCGGACCTGCTCGCCGGCCCGTTCGCGCACGTCGTCGTGGACGAGGCTCAGGAGCTGACCGACGCGGAGTGGCAGATGCTCCTGCTGCGCTGCCCGTCCCGGAGCCTCACGATCGTCGGCGACCGTGCGCAGGCCCGGCGCTGCTTCCCCGAGTCGTGGGAGGAGAGGCTCGCACGGGTGGGGCTGCACGAGATCTCGGTGGCGTCCCTGAGCATCAACTACCGGACGCCCGAGGAGGTCATGGTCGAGGCCGAGCCGGTCATCCGGGCCGCGGTCCCGGACGCGAACGTGCCGACCTCCGTCCGCCGCAGCGGCCTCCCCGTCGTCCACGGGTCGTGGGCGGAGCGCGACGCGATCCTCGACGCCTRGCTGGCCGCGCACGCCGACGGGATCGCCTGCGTCATCGGCGACCCGTCGTTCGAGGCCACGCCCCGCGTCCGGTCGCTGAGCCCGGAGCTGGCCAAGGGGCTCGAGTTCGACCTGGTCGTGCTCGTCGACCCGGAGGCGTTCAGCGCGGTCGACCGCTATGTCGCGATGACCCGGGCGACCCAGCGGCTGGTCCTCCTCACGAGCGCGACCGGACCGTGAGCGACGAGGCCACCGGTGTCACTCCTCGATCGCGGCGTCGAGGGAGCGCAGGTGCTGGCGGAAGGTGATCCCGTCCCGGTCGCGGGCGACGAGGTAGTCCCCGAACCGGGTCTGCTCGCGCAGGGTCGTACCGAGCTGCATGCGGGCTGCCTGCTGCCGTTCGGTGTCTCGGATCCGCGCCGCGACGACCGCGATCTCGGCAGCCTTCCCGGACGGGATGAACACGACCCCGTCGTCGTCGACGAGCACGACGTCGTCGTCTGTGATCGTGTGCGGTCCGCACCGCGCCCACGCGAGCGCGTCGGCGGGCTGGGCGTCGAGGCGCTCGGGCCCGCCGGGGCAGGCGCCGAGGCTGGCCACGGGCAGGGCGATCGAGCGCAGCTGGGTGGTGTCGCGATGCAGCCCCCAGATCACGATCCCCGCGAGCCCCGCGCGCGCGACCTCCAGGGCGACCAGGTCTCCGACGCAGGCCTCGTCGGTGCGACCGTCGTTGTCCACGACCAGGACGTCCGCGGGCTCGGCGCGCTCGAGGGCCTCGAGGAACACGTCGACGCTCCCGACGTGGCGCACGGGCCGGGCGCGGCCGACCACGTGGACGCCGGCCCACAGCGGTCGCAGCGAGGGCGGGCCGCACCGGACGGCGACGCCGAGACGCAGGCACGCGTCCGCGACGTGCGGGGTGGTCAGGTCCAGGAAGGTGGTCTGCAGGGTCAGTGCGTCCATGAGCGCATCCTCGCCGGTGGTGCCGCCGCCGAACAGGTGAGTTCTGTGCCGAGCCCTCGTGTCGCGCGGGTCCGTCAGTAGGTTCGGCGGATGACCATGGCCAGCGAGGACGACGCGTACGTGCGCGAGCAGGCGATGTTCGGTGGGGTCGCGGTCCAGTCCAGCCGGCCCTCGGACGAGGCGGTGGTCGCCGTGCTGCGGGACGGGCTCGAGCGTGTGGTCGAGCAGTGCATGGGGATCGATCTCTCGTGGACGACGGTCGCCACCGTCGCGTCCGACGACCTGTCGACGGGCCGCGGGGACACGGGCCGCCGCCGGATCGACTGGGACTTCGCGCTCGGACGCGGCGAGCCGTTGCAGACGGTGACGCTCATCGGGATGGCGAGCGCGCTGGAGGGCTACCACTGGCACCCGAAGTGGCTCCCGGTGACTCTGCACGCGACGCTGCCGGTCACCGTCGCGCACGGCCGGGGGGACGGCGGCGGGCTCGCGGTCCGGCTCTCGATGCACCGGTGGGCCATGTACGGGGGCGGCGAGGACCTGGTGCGGGTCGCGGACCTGCTGACGCCCTGGCTCCTGGACGCCGCGGACCGGCTGGACGCCGACACCGGGTACGCGACCCTGGACCAGGTCACCGCGGAGGACGGTCAGAGCCCGTGGGAACGGGCCACCGGATGCGCACCGTCGCTGCGGGACGTCACGCGGACGCTCTGGGGGTACGGCTGGGGCACCCTGCTGTCACCTGTCCACGTCGAGGCCGTCGGTGGGCTCGACGCGCTCCGGGACGTCCTCCCCACGGTCGAGCTCCGCGACGTCGGATCGGGCCGGACGTGGCTGACGCTCGGCCCGGACCCCGCCGCCGTCCAGGCCGAGGACATCAAGGCGCTCCGTGAGGTCCTGGCCCCCGCGCTGCCGGTCGGGGACCGGACCGTCGAGGAGTGGGAGCGGTCCGTGGCCCTGGACGAGCACCCCGAGCGATACGTCGTCTGAGGGCACCACCAGGGTTGGACGGCCCCGCRGGTCAGGGTCGAACCAGGGCCTGACCAGGGGCTTCACCGATGCCGCGCGCGTTCGGGTGACGGGACCATCGTCACGGAACAGATGTCCGGACGTGCACTGAGGTGAGGACCATGACGAGCGAACAGACCACCCCCATCGCGAGCGCCCGCGGGCTCGTGAAGACCTACGGCAAGGGCGACACGGCGGTGCACGCCCTCGCGGGGGTGGATGTCGACTTCGGTCGCGGCGAGATGACCGCGATCATGGGCCCCTCGGGCTCCGGGAAGTCGACGCTCATGCACTGCATGGCCGGCCTCGACCGCACCGACGCCGGGACGGTCGTCGTGGACGGGCTCGAGGTCAGCGGCATGAACGAGCGGCGGCTGACCAAGCTGCGCCGCGACCGCCTCGGGTTCATCTTCCAGGCGTTCAACCTGGTGCCCACCCTGACGGCGCTGGAGAACATCACGCTGCCGCTGGACATCGCGCGCCGGCCCGTCGACAAGGCGCACCTCGCCGAGGTCGTGGAGGCCGTCGGGCTGGCGGACCGGCTGAGCCACAAGCCGTCGGAGCTGTCGGGTGGGCAGCAGCAGCGCGTGGCCTGCGCGCGCGCCCTGGTGTCCCGGCCCGCGGTGGTGTTCGCCGACGAACCGACCGGCAACCTCGACTCCACGTCCTCGGCGGAGGTGCTCGGGTTCCTGCGCCGGTCCGTGGACGAGCTCGGGCAGTCCGTGGTCATGGTGACGCACGACCCGACCGCCGCGTCCTACGCGCACCGCGTGCTGTTCCTGGCAGACGGGCGCGTGGTCGGCGAGCTCACCGACCCGACGCCCGAGTCGGTCCTCGCGGCGCTCGCGGCCATGCGGCCTGCCCGGCAGGGTGCTCCCGTCCTCCTCGCGCAGACCGCGAGCCTGTGATGGGACGCGTCGCACTGCGCGGCATCCGCGCGCACCTGGTGCGGTTCCTGCTGTCCGTGCTTGCCGTCGCGCTGGGCGTCGCGTTCGTCGCGGGCACGTTCGCGCTGCGCACCATGCTCTCGGGCACCTTCGACGGGATCGTCGACGCCGCGGCCCCCGGGGACGTGTATGTGCGCGTGCTGCAGGCCGAGGGGTCGTCCGTCGTCACGGGCACGGCCAACGCCACGGGCGAGAGCGTGCCGCGGGACCTGGTGGAGGAGATCGCGGCGGTCGACGGCGTCGCCCACGCGGTCCCCGGCGTCTCGGGACCCATCGTGCTGGTCGGCGCGGACGGGACCGCCGTCCAGAGCACGCAGGCACCGTCGTTCGCCCTGATGTACGTGCCGGACGACCCGTCGCTCGACGTGGTCGAGGGTCGCGGCCCGCAGCGGCCCGGCGAGGTCGCCCTGGAGTCGGCCACGCTGGAGTCGTCCGGCCTCGCGGTCGGCGACACCACCGACGCGGTGCTCGGGGGCGAGGTCACGCAGGTCGAGGTCGTCGGCCGCGTCGACCTCGGCGGGCCGATGGCGGGCGCGACGATCGTGCTCGTCGACGCGCAGACCGGCCAGGACGTGCTCGCGCCCGAGAACGGTGTCAACGACATCGCGGTGTACGCGGCGGACGGCACGTCGGTCGACCAGCTGGTCGACCGGATCTCCGCGATCGCCCCCGACGGCCTGGAGGTCGTCACGGGTGACGCGCTGCGCGCCGAGAACAAGACCGAGATCGCCAGCCAGCTCGGCTTCGTCACGACGTTCCTGCTGGTCTTCGCGGCGATCGCCCTGTTCGTCGGGGCGTTCATCATCTCCAACACCTTCGCCATGTCGGTGCGGCAGCGGATGCGCGAGCTCGCGCTGCTGCGGGCCGTCGGGGCGTCGCCGTTGCAGGTGTTCTCCTCGGTGCTCGTGCAGGCCGCGGTCGTGGGGCTGCTCGGCTCCGCGCTGGGCATCGCGGGTGGGCTCGGGCTGGTCTCGGCGCTGCGCGTCGGGCTCGGCTCGGCCGGGATGGACCTCGTGGGGACGATCCCGCTCGACGTCACGACGGTCGTGGTGTCGCTCCTGGTCGGCACTGTCGTCAGCGTCCTCGCGGCCGCGCTGCCCGCGCGGCGGGCGGCACTCGTGCCCCCTGTCGAGGCGATGCGCGACGACGTCGCGACCCCGGAGAAGTCACTGCGCTGGCGCGCGTTCGGCGGGCTCGTCGTCACGGGTGCCGGTGTGGCCGCGCTGGTGGTCGCGCTGCTGCGGCCGGAGGCGGACTCCGCGGAGGTCTGGCTCGGCACGGGTGCGGCCGCCGTGCTCGTGGGGGTGCTCATGCTCTCGCCCGTCGTCGCGCGCTCGGCGGTCGGGGTCCTCGCGTGGCCGTTCGTGCGGCTGCTGCGGCCCATCGGGCGGCTCGCCCGCGGCAACGTCGTGCGCAACCCGCGCCGGACCGCCAACACGGCCGGCGCCCTCATGATCGGCATGGCGCTGGTCGGCGCGGTGTCGGTGATCGCCGTGACCGCTCAGCAGTCGGTCGCCGGGGTGGTCGAGGCGCAGACCAACGCGGACGTCGTGGTGCGGTCGGCGACGCAGGTGATCCCGGCCGGCGCGGTGGACGACGTCGTCGCGCTGCCGGAGGCGGGCCGTGCGGACCCGATCGCGTTCGCCCCGCTCGGGGTCGCGGTCGGCGACGCGACGCCCGAGGTGCAGTACGTGATCGGCCTGGACTCCGGGACGCTGGGCGGCTCGGTCGAGGTCGACGTGGTCGACGGCTCGCTCGACGGGCTCGGTGCCGGAGAGGTCGCCGTCCTGGAGTCCGCCGCCGAGGAGCACGGCTGGGGCGTCGGCGACACGCTCTCGGTCAGTGGCACGGGAGGGCCGCAGGACCTCACCGTCACGGCGGTCTTCACGACGAACATCCTCGGGTCGCCGCTCGTCGTCGACCGTGGGGTGCTCGACGACCTGCTGCCGCGCGAGCAGCAGATGGTCGACACGATCCTCGTGTCCGCGGCCTCCGGGGTGAGCACGGCGCAGCTGCAGGACGCGGTCGCCGAGGCTGTCGCGCCGTACGTCGTGGTCTCGGTGCTCACCCGTGCCGAGTTCGTGTCGAGCCTGGCCGACCAGGTGAACCAGGTGCTGGTCATCCTCTACGCGCTGCTCGGGCTGTCCGTGGTGATCGCCGTCCTCGGCATCGTCAACACCCTCGCCCTGTCCGTGATCGAGCGGACGCGGGAGATCGGCCTGCTGCGGGCCGTCGGGCTCGGGCGCCTGCAGCTCGCAGGGACGGTGACCATCGAGTCGGTGCTGACGGCAGTGTTCGGCACGGTGCTGGGGCTGGTGGTGGGCGTGGCACTCGCCTCGACCCTGCCGACCCTCTTCGCGGACGAGGGCCTCTCGACGCTCGTCATCCCCTGGGGGAGCCTCGCCGGGATGCTCGTCCTCGCGGTGGTGGTCGGGGTGCTCGC
>NZ_JBFUHU010000164.1:0-8369 GCF_056402235.1 Cellulomonas sp. P4_B5_2 | reverse complement strand
CTCCTCGTCGGCGTAGTCGAGCACCAGGACGTGGTCGGCGCGGCGGGCGATCGGGCTGTCCGAGACCCCGACGACGGCGGCGACGGCGGTGCCAGGCTCGACCAGGTCGAGAGCGGCGAGCACCTCGCTCGTGGTGCCCGACCGGCTGATCGCCACCACGCGGTCGTAGGTGCGGCCCGGCTGCCACTCGGAGGCGTAGGCGGCGTCGGTCAGGCCCAGGCCGGCGCGCTCCCGCAGCACCGCGACGGACTCCGCGACGAACGCGCTGGTGCCGCACCCGAGCACCAGGACGCGGTCGCCCGGACGGCCGAGGATCTCGCCGGTCGTCGCGGCGTCCCGCAGGGCGCGCGCCCACACGGACGGCTGGGTGGCGATCTCTCGCGCGGTGGTGCTGGTKCTCACGGGTGCTGCCTCTCTGCTCCGGCGACCGGGTTGATCTCGGCGCCGTGTGCGCAATACTGCGTACCGAACTGATCGATCCGCAATGAAACTGCGGCAAACGCTCACTATCCGTGAGCGCCCGGGAAAGGACCGTCCTTGTGGGTACGCCCGACTGGACCGCCGCGGCACACCTTCGCCTGGCCGCCTGGCACCCCCGCAGCAGGCTCGCCGTGCGCGCGACGTCGGTGGAGCGCAGCGCCGTGGCCTGCATCGACGTGCACAACCACCTCGGTCGGTGGCTGACCCCGCCGGGCTGGACGGCGCCGTCGGTGGAGGAGCTGCTCGCCCTGATGGACCGTCGCAACGTGGCGACGGTGGTCAACCTCGACGGCATGCACGGCGACGAGCTGGAGGCCAACCTCGACCGGTACGACCGCGCGCACCCGACGCGCTTCGCCACGTTCTGCCAGCTCGACTGGGAGCTGCTCGGCCGCCCCGACGGCCCCGCGCTGCTCGCCGCGCAGCTGCGCGACTGCGCCCGGAGAGGCGCCCGAGGCGTCAAGGTGTGGAAGAACCTCGGGCTCTCGGTCCGCGACGCCACCGGCACGCTCGTGCTGCCCGACGACCCGCGCGTGGTCGGCGTCCTCGCGCTGGCCGGCTCGCTGGGCCTGCCCGTGCTCATCCACACCGCGGACCCGGTCGCGTTCTTCGACCCGGTCGACGAGACCAACGAGCGGATCGACGAGCTGCAGGCGAACCCGGACTGGTGGTTCGGGGACCACTCGGTGCACCCGACGTTCGACCGGCTGCTCACCGCCCTGGAGACGCTGGTGCTCGCAACGCCCGGGACCAGGTACATCGGCGCCCACGTCGGCTGCTGCGCCGAGGACCTCGACCGCGTCGAGCGCCTGCTCGCGGCCGCGCCGAACTGGAACGTCGACCTCGGCGGCCGCATGGCCGAGCTCGGGCGCCAGCCGCGGCGGACCCGGCGCCTCCTGGAGCGGTTCGGCGACCGGGTGCTGTTCGGCACCGACGCGTTCCCCCTGACCGACGAGGCGCTGACCACCCACTTCCGGTTCCTGGAGACCGACGACGAGGCCTTCGACTACGCGCCGGGCGAGGCCGTGCCGCCGCAGGGCCGGTGGACGGTGTCCGGGCTGGGGTTGTCGGGTGCGGTGCTCGAGGCCGTCTACGCGGGGAACGCCCGGCGGCTGCTGGGGCTCTGAGCGGGCCTCAGGCGGCGTGGATCGTCGCGCAGGTGGCGGCGACCGTGGCGGCGATCGCCTCCCGGGCCGGGCCGAGGTAGCGACGGGGGTCCGTGAGGCCGTCGTCGGCGGCCAGCGCCCGGCGCACCTGCGCCGTCAGGGCGACGTTGAGGGCCGTGCCGATGTTGATCTTGCGGATGCCCGCGCGGACCGYGGCCTGCAGCGTGGCCGGCGGTACCCCCGAGGACCCGTGGAGCACGAGGGGGACCGGCACCGCGGCCGCCAGTCGGGCGACCAGGTCGAGGTCGAGGTGCGCGGTGGCCGTCGTCATGGCGTGCACGGAGCCCACCGCCACGGCGAGCCCGTCGACGCCGGTGGCCGCGACGAACGCCGCGGCCTCCCCCGGATCGGTCCGGACCCCCGGTGCGTGCGCGCCGTCCTTGCCGCCGACCTCGCCCAGCTCGGCCTCGACCCACAGGCCGACGTGGTGGGCGGTCCGGGTCAGCGCGGCCGTCGTCGCGACGTTCTCGTCGTACCCGAGGTGGGACGCGTCGACCATCACCGACGAGACGCCGTAGCGAGCCGCCTCCGCCACCCCCTCGCGCAGCAGCCCCGCATCCTGCAGGTGGTCCAGGTGCAGGCCGACGCGCACGGTCGCCTGCTCGGCGAGCTCGTGGCAGGCCGCCAGGAGCGGACCCGGGTGACCCTGCCGGTACCGGACGGCGTTCTCGCTGACCTGCAGCAGCCCCGGCAGGCCGGCGCGCTCGAGGCCCGCGACGATCCCCTCGGCGTGCTCCAGCGTGATGACGTTGAACGCCAGCACCGCGGTGCCGCGAGCGACCGCGTCCGCGATCAGGTCCGCGGTGCGCGCAGCGGTCACAGGAGCGCCCGCAGAGGTTCGGGCAGCAGGTCGCCGTGGGCGGTGACGAGGTCGTTGCACAGGGCCCAGATCTGCGCGGGCGTCAGGGTCGAGCTCGCGTTCCCGTCGACGAGCACCGCCTGCCGGACCAGACGCGGGTCGCCCGTGCGGGCAGCCTCGACGGTGAGCTCGGCCACGGACAGGTAGGTCCGGTTCAGGGCGGCGCACTGGACCGGGAGTGGTCCCATCGCGATCGGCACCACACCGAAGCCGTCGACGTGCGCGGGGACCTCGACCGCCGCGCCCGCGGGGAGGTTGTCGATGAGCCCGCGGTTGGGCACGTTGACGTGGATCTCGCGCGTCGTGCCGGTCAGGATCGAGTGGATGATCTGCGGCGCGTACTCCGAGGCACCGCCCTCGAGAGGCAGGTCCGCGCCGGCGTCGAGCAGCGCCCTGGCCCGCTCGTACTCGGCCACGTTCTCGCGACTGATCCCCAGGTACTGCAGCGGCTCGATGCGGAACCGGTCGACCTGTGCGTCGGACCGCAGGAACCAGGACAGGTACTCGGCGGAGTGCTCGCTGGTCTCGGTCGGGTAGTAGCCGATGCGCCGGAAGATCTCGACGCGCACCCGGCGCTCGAGCTCGGGGTCGGCGGCGATGCGCTCCTCGAGCCGCGGGTAGAGGTCCTGGCCGTCGAGCGTCGTCCAGTCGCGCAGCCAGGACTGGTGGTTCACGCCGAACGCGCGGAACCGGGTCTGCTCGACGTCCAGCCCGAGCAGCTCGGCGAGGTCGTGCGCGGTCCAGTAGACCGAGTGGCACAGCCCGTAGGTGCGGATGTCGGGGGCGACGACCGAGGCCCACCAGACGTTCATCGCCATCGGGTTGGTGTAGTTGAGCAGCAGCGCGTCGGGGCAGACCGCGCGCATGTCGTCGAGGATCCCGGTCAGCACGAGGAACGTGCGCAGGGCCCGGAAGACGCCGCCGACGCCGGTCGTGTCGCCGATCGTCTGGCGGAGCCCGTGACGCGCCGGGACCTCCAGGTCCGTGATCGTCGCGTCGATGCCGCCGACCTGGATCATGTTGATGACGAACTCGGCGCCGTCGAGGGCCGTCCTGCGGTCGAGGCTGGYGCTGATCCGCGCCGGGTGCCCCAGCTGCTCGACCAGCCGGTGGGCGGTGCCCTCGGCGACCGCCAGCCTCGCCGGGTCGACGTCGTGCAGAGCGAGCTCCAGGTCGAGATCGCCGAAGCGCAGCAGGTCCGCCACGAGCTGGCGGGTGAACACGACGCTGCCGGCGCCGACGAACGCGATCTTGGCCATGCTGGGATGATCGCCGCGCTGATCGATTCGTGCAAGAATTCCTCGTTCGATCAGTCGAAGTGATCAATCTGAGTGAGCGAGGGGCAGATGTCGGTGGCCGAGGACGTCCCGCGGGCGACGTCTCGCAAGCGCTCGGACCGGATGGTGGCGGTCCTCGGCATGCTCGAGTCGGGCGAGACGGTCACGCTCGCGGAGCTGACCCGGACGCTCGGGGTCTCGTCGGCCACCGTGCGCCGCGACCTGGCCGACCTGGAGGAGCAGGGCCTGCTGGTGCGGACCCACGGCGGCGCCCGCGCGTTCGCGACCGCCCGCACCGAGGTGCCCGTGCGGCTGCGCGACTCGCAGTTCCGGCTGGCCAAGCAGCGGATCGCCCGGCGCGCCGCGGAGCTGATCCCCACCGGGCCGTACAGCGTGGCGATCAGCGGTGGGACGACCACCGCGGAGGTGGCGAAGGTGCTGGCCAACCGGCCCGACCTGGCCATCGTCACCAACGCGCTGACCACCGCGATGGAGATCGCCTCGCGGCCCAACCTCAAGGTGATCATGACCGGCGGCGTCGTCCGGTCCACGTCCTTCGAGGCGGTCGGCGTCCTGGCGGAGAACACGTTCAACGCGATCAACGTCGGCACCGCGATCCTGGGCACCGACGGCATCAGCGCCGCGGGCGGTGCGACCACCCACGACGAGACCGAGGCCCGCACCAACAACGCGATGGTGTGCCACGCCCAGCGCGTGGTCGTCGTCGCCGACGGGTCCAAGGTCGGACGGGTGACCCTGGCGAAGATGGCCGACCTGGCGCAGGTGCACGTCCTGGTCACCGACACGACCGCCGACCCCGACGAGCTGGCCCGCATCGTGGCCGCGGGCGTCGACGTGATCGTCGTGGAGCTGTAGCCCCACCGTTCACGCACCGGTGATTCGCCCGACTCACGCGGTGCCTGCTTTGTGGGCAGACTGCCGGTATGGCGACTGACGGGGTTCCCGGCGAGGCCGGCGTGCCGCACGAGGCGGCGGAGACTCGCTACGACTACGACCTGGTGGTCATCGGCACCGGCCCGGGCGGGCAGAAGGCGGCGATCGCGGCCGCGAAGCTCGGGCACAAGGTCGCCATCATCGAGCGCCGCCACATGATGGGCGGCGTCTCCGCCAACACGGGCACCATCCCGAGCAAGACCCTGCGCGAGGCCGTCATGTACCTGACGGGCATGGCGCAGCGCGAGGTGTACGGCGCCAGCTACCGCGTGAAGTCCGACATCACGATGGAGGACCTGTTCGCGCGCACCCAGCACGTGATCGGCCGCGAGCACGAGGTCATCCGGGCCCAGCTGCTGCGCAACCACATCGACATCCTCAGCGGCACAGGCTCGTTCGTGGACGCCCACACGCTCGGGGTGCTCGACGACGACGGGATCCGCCGCACGCAGGTCACCGCGCGGTTCGTCGTCATCGCCACCGGGTCGCGTCCGCACCGGCCCGACACCGTGCAGTTCGACGGGCGCACCGTCCTCGACTCCGACGGCGTGCTGGCGCTCGAGAAGGTGCCCAACTCGATGGTGGTGGTCGGCGCCGGGATCATCGGCATCGAGTACGCGTCGATGTTCGCGGCGCTGGGCACCCGCGTGACCGTCATCGACAAGCGGCCCGCCATGCTCGAGATGTGCGACCCCGAGGTGGCCGAGTCGCTGAAGTTCCACCTGCGGGACCTGTCGGTCTCCTTCCGGTTCGGGGAGGAGGTGGCGGGCGTCGACAGCAACACGCACGGGACCGTGACGCGTCTGGTGTCCGGCAAGCGGATCGCGGCCGACGCCGTCATGTACTCCGCCGGCCGGCAGGGGCAGACGGTCGCGCTCAACCTGGAGGCCGCCGGCCTGAGTGCCGACTCCCGTGGGCGCATCGCGGTCGACGACCAGTACCGCACCGCGGTGCCGCACGTCTTCGCGGTCGGGGACGTCATCGGGTTCCCCGCGCTCGCCGCGACGAGCATGGACCAGGGGCGCCTGGCGGCGTACCACGCGTTCGAGGAGCCGGCCCGCGAGCTGCAGTCCGTGCAGCCGATCGGCATCTACACGATCCCGGAGATCTCCTACTGCGGCCGCACCGAGGAGGAGCTGACCACGCAGACCATCCCGTACGAGGTCGGCGTCGCGCGCTACCGCGAGCTGGCCCGCGGGCAGATCGTCGGCGACTCCTACGGGATGCTCAAGCTCCTGGTCCACACCGAGACGCGCGAATTGCTGGGCGTGCACATCTTCGGGACCTCCGCCACCGACCTGGTGCACATCGGGCAGGCGATCATGGCGTGCGGCGGGACGGTGGACTACCTCGTCGACACCGTCCTGAACTACCCGACCCTGTCCGAGGCGTACAAGGTCGCGGCGCTCGACGCGACGAACAAGATCCGCCAGGTGGCCCGGTTCAGCCTCTGACGCTTCAGGGCGGTCCGGCGCGTGCCGATGTCGGGATCATGACGACCGCCCAGCCCGGCTGGTACCCCGACCCCGAGAACCCGGCGGGGGTGCGCTGGTACGACGGGGTGACGTGGACGGAGCACCGCGGACCGGCCGTCGCCGCGGCAGCACCGGCGTGGTCTCCGCAGCAGGCCGCGTGGCCACCGGCACCGGCGAGGAGCGGATCCCGTGGGGCGATCGTCGCCGTCTGCATCGTCGGCGGCTTCTTCGCACTCATGATCCTCGCGGCGATCGCCATCCCGGTGTTCCTCAACCAGCGCGCGAAGGCCGAGGTGTCGTCGCTGTCGACCGTGACGTGCGAGTCTCTCGGCGCCGAAGCGGTCGCGACCTCCCAGGCCAACGTCACGGGGGGGTCAGATCCCGCTCACCTCGGTCAGCGGGCTCACCATCGCCCAGGACAACCGCGCGACGGTCCGGCGGCCCTCACCGGGTGCTCAGTCGTTCGTGCTCTCCTGCTCCGGGACCGCTCTGTGGCAGGACGGCGTGTCGACTCCCCTGCTCGTGGAGCTCGACATCGACTCCGCCGTGCAGCACGTGGTCACGTTCACCTGGGACGAGTGACGCCGGGTCGCACCGGCACCGTGACTGTTGACGGGACGGGCGCGAGTCCCCACGATCGAACTCGTACGGCGCCCCGACCTGACTGAACGGCCAGCCGGGCGGTGGCGGGCGTCGGCCGCGGAGGATCGCCATGACCTCGCCCGTCTCGCTGCGCGACTTCGACGCGGTCCTCTTCGACCTCGACGGCGTCCTCACCACGACCCGCACGGTCCACGCGGCGGCGTGGAAGCGCATGTTCGACGAGTTCCTCGCCGAGTGGGACTCGACCCACGGGACCCACCTGCCGGCGTTCGACGAGCTGTCCGACTACGCCTCCGCCGTCGACGGCAAGCCGCGCGAGATCGGCGTCCGTGACTTTCTCGCCTCCCGCGGCATCACGCTCCCGCCAGGCACCCCCGACGCGCCGGCCGAGGAGCAGTCCGAGTGGGGGCTGGGCAACCGCAAGCAGATCCTCGTCGAGGACGAGATCGCCCGGAACGGGGTCGAGGCGTTCCCCGGGTCGGTCGCCTGGGTGCGCGAGCTGCGGGAGGCCGGCCTGCGGACCGCCGTGGTCTCGAGCAGCCGCAACTGCGCGGCGGCCCTCGAGGCGGCGGGCATCGCGAACCTGTTCGACGCCCGGGTCGACGGCGAGACGATCCTCGAGCTCGGGCTGCGCGGCAAGCCTGCCCCGGACGGGTTCCTCGAAGGAGCGCGCCGCGTCGGCGTGACCCCCGAGCGTGCCGTCGTCGTCGAGGACGCCGTCGCGGGCGTCGCGGCGGGCCGAGCCGGAGCGTTCGGCCTCGTCATCGGCGTCAACCGCGACAACCACACCGAGGAGCTCCGGGCCAACGGCGCCGACCTGGTCGTGGACGACCTCGGCGAGCTGCTCGCCGCTCCTGACGAGGCGGTGCACCGCTCCGGACCTCGGCGCCACCGCCTGATGGCGGCGGCGCGGCGCATCGTCGCGGCCTCCTCCGACTACCCGGCCGACCCGTGGCAGCTCGTCGAGCGGTCCTACAACCCTGCCTTCGTCGAGCAGACGGAGACGCTGTTCGCCCTGTCCAACGGGTTCCTCGGCATCCGCGGGGCGTTCGAGGAGGGCACGCCCTCGATCACCCCGGACACCCTGCTCAACGGGTTCCACGAGACCTGGCCGATCATGTACCCGGAGACGGCGTTCGGCTTCGCGACGACGGGTCAGACGATCCTGCCGGTGCCGGACGGGACGACGATGCGGCTGCTCGTCGACGAGGACCCGGTCACCTGCGAGACGACGGAGGTCGACACCTTCGAGCGCGTCCTGGACATGCACCGCGGAGTGCTCACCCGCACGGTCGTGTTCCGCCTGCGCGACGGGCGGCGGTTCCGCGTGCACACCGAGCGGCTCGTGTCGCTCGCTCGTCGTCACCTCGCGTGCATCCGGTACGAGGTGACGGCCCTGGATGCGCCGGGGCGGCTCCTCGTCTCCTCCGAGCTCGTGACCCCGGCGACCACCGCGCCGACCGACGAGGTCGGCCTGGACCCCCGCCAGAGCCGCGCGCTCGCCCACGACGGACTGCGGCCGGACGTCGAGCAGGTCGACGGGATGCGTGTTGTG
>NZ_JBFUHU010000163.1:0-8484 GCF_056402235.1 Cellulomonas sp. P4_B5_2 | reverse complement strand
GAGCGAGGTGGCGTTGGCCGTACGGACGGGCGTACCGGTGGTGGCCATCAACGGCTGGCGCATGCCGGCGCCCGCGGAAGGTTCCGCGCAGGTGTCGTCGGTCGACGAGGCGCTGCTCCTGCTGGACCGGCTGCTCGGCTGAGGAGATGGTAGGAATGCCCGCGTGACCGACGACTCCCCCTCTCCCGTGGTCGGGCCCGACCTCTCGTGGGGCGCCCCGCCCGCGGCGGAACCCGTCCCTGCCCCGCCCCGCTACGCGCCCTGGTGGCAGCGTGCGGCCGGTGCCGTGGTGGACGTGCTGGTCACGTTCGCCGTGTACCTGCTCGGCGTCGCGCTCACACTCCTGACCGATCCCGACGGCACCGCCGAGCCCCCGACCGTCGGCGGAGTCGTCGTCGTCGCCGGCGCGGTCCTCATCCCGGTCGTGTGGATCTGGAACCGCGGAGGCCAGCAGGGCCGCTCGGGGCAGTCGCTCGGCCGCTCCCTGACGGGGACCCGGCTGGTCTCGGCTGCGACGGGCCAGCCGATCGGCGCCGGACCGGCCCTGAACAGGGACATCGCCCACCTGCTCGATCTCCCGCTGCTGGTCGGGTTCCTCTGGCCGCTGTGGGACCGGCGCCGCCAGACGTTCGCCGACAAGACCGCGCGGACGGTCGTCGTCCGCGCGGCATGACCCCGGACGAGTGAATCGGGGCAACTGGTTCTCGGGGGGCGTGATCGGGCATAGTCCGTCGTCAGAGCGCGATTCCGCCCGTCCGATGTCCCCCTGGGCAACCTTTTCCGGGTGTGGACACACGCTGCACGAGACGGGCATTCCTGGCACGATGCTGACTTGCCGCCGAGCCGGGCGGTGCGATGACGGATCTGACGGCGACTTTGGGGGCCGACATGAAGTTTGCGATGGGTTCAGACGTCCTCTCGACGCTGACCAAGAAGACCTCGACGTCCAGCGAGGACCTCGGAGCACTGGTCAAGCAGCTCTCGGCCGCCGCTGAGCCTCTCCACGGCAAGTTCAACGGTGCCGGTCGCGCCGCCTTCGACAAGTTCAAGGGCGAGACGGACCGCATCTCGGCAGACCTCAACGCCGCGCTGGCCGGCGTGCTCGGCGGCATCGCCGGCATGGACCGCTCGTTCGGCGAGGGCGACCAGCAGATGGCGGACGAGACCCGATCGACCGAGGGCGGCACGGCGTTCGACGCTGCACGCTTCGGTTCCACCAAGGCCTGAGGGGGACGACCATGAGCACCGGCAACAGCATCGACCGCCGCGACTACGAGCTCGCCGCCTCGCAGACCGCGCAGGAGAACTTCAACGCGGTCGCCTCGCGCCTCGAGTCCCTCATCGACGCCCGTGACCGCGACGTCAAGAGCGCGATGGCCGACTACACGGCCGACGGCGTCTCCGAGGACTACGCCGCCAAGGAGGCTCGGTGGAACCGGGTCGCCGGCGAGGTGCGCACGATCATCCGCACGCTCCGCGGCGCGCTGGAGAAGAACGACACGACGGCGCAGGACACCCTCAAGAAGGCCAAGGCCGCCGTCGACGCGATCGGCTGACCCGATGACGGGATGGCGCATCGAGCCGGAGGGGGTGCAGTCCGTCCTCACCAAGGTGGGGACGGCTGCTGAGTTGCTCGGCACGGCGGTGGAGAACCTTCCCCCGCACGCCGAGACGGTGGTGGCAGGGTCGGCGAACTCGCCGATCATCGCCGACGCCATCGCGGGGTTCTTCGAGTTCTACAAGCCCACGCTGACGTCCATCGGCAACCGCATCAACGCGTCCGTCGGCGGCGCGGCTGCGGCCACCCGCTGGTACCGCACGGGCGACGAGACGATGGCCGCGGAGCAGCAGGCGGCCGCCCAGACCGTCGCCGGCACGGGTGTGTCCACGTTCACCGTCCCCCCGGTGCCGGGCTCATGAGCGCGGACGTGTGCTACGCGGGCGGCGGCATCCAGCCGTACGCGATCCCGGGTGCGGACCTCGACCCTGACGGCGTGATCGCCGCCGCGGACTCGCTGAGCACGGGTGGCGGCTCCGTCCGCGACGCGGGCGCGGACGTCGTCGGAAAGTGGCGCGGCCTCGGGACGTACTACGAGGCGCCCGAGTCGGGGCAGCTGTTCACCGTGATGGATCCGGTCGAGACCCAGGCGCGCGACTTCGGTGATGCGGTGCAGCAGGTCGCGACCGTGCTCAAGGCCTATGCGGAGGAGATCCGCCCGATCAAGGCATCCCTGGACGCGGTGCGCCGCGACGCGTACGCGTTCCGGGACAAGATCGCCTCGAACTCGGAGTGGGAGTACGACCAGGACCTCGTCGACGAGAACACCGACCTGGTCAACCGGGTCAACTCCGCGCAGATCAAGCTCTGGGACGCCGAGCGCACCTGCGCCAACGGCATCCGCGCCCTGTACTGCGCCGCCCCCTGGCACGCCGCCACCAGCGCGGACGACCCGCTGGGCTACGGCGTCTCGGCGATCCCCGCCGACGCCCCCATGGCCTGGGGCTCGTCGGTCGAGCGCAAGGACCACTGCCCCAAGTCCGCCGCCGTCGGCGTCAAGCGGTTCGTCTGGGACGGCGTGGTCGTCGACGGCCTGTGGGGCACCGTGGTGGGCCTGGGCGCCCTGGTCGGCGTCAAGGACTGGTCGTGGTCCTGGGACAACTTCACCGAGTCGTGGACCGCGATGGGCGGCCTGATCGGGTACGCGGACGGCGAGTGGTCCTGGGGCAATGCGGGCGACTCGTGGCTCGCGCTCGGCAAGGGCCTGATCGCGTACGACATGTGGTCGGAGGACCCCGCACGCGCCCTGGGTGGTGCCGGGTTCAACATCTTGACCATCGTGGTGCCCGCCGGTGCGGCGGTCTCCGGGACGAAGGCGGCCGCGTCTGCCGCGGGTACGACCTCCCGGGCAGCCGCGCTGCTGTCCAAGGGCGCCAAGATCGTGGACTTCCTCGACCCGATCTCCCTGGTGTTCAAGGGTGGTCAGCTTGCGCTGCCCAAGCTCGGAGACCTGCTCACCGGGATGCGCGGCGCCACCGAAGGCCTCAGCGACGCGCTGCGGATCCCCGACATGCCCACCAACCTCGACCTGCCGACCAGCGGCCTGGACGACCTCGCCGACGGGTTGCCCCCGCTGCGCGACCCCGACGTCGAGGTCCCGACCGTGCACGAGCCGGTCGAGTTCCCCGTCCCGGCGAACCAGCTGGTCGGACCCGACGGCAACCCCATCCGGGACACCCCCGGCGGCACCGGCTCCGGCGCCGACGACCTCGCCGGCCCGCAGGCACCGCCGGCCGGTCCGATCCACACGCCCGGGACGGACGCGCCGACGGGTGGGTCGTCGCACGGCCCCTCCACCGGAGACGGTGCGGGCACCGGTGGCTCCACCACCCCGCCCTCGGGTGGGGGCCACGCTCCGGCGACCCCGATCGGCGGGGGCTCAGGCGGTCCCGTCGACCCCGTCACGCCGACCGATCCCGGTGCCGGCCCGGTCGACCCGGCCGCGCCGCACGACCCGTCGAGCCCGGCCGGCGGACCCCCGGCGCCCACGCCGCCCGGGACCGGCCTCGGCAGTTCGCCGTCCGGCCCCGAGCTCAAGTTCACGGACGTGCTCGACGACGTCCTGCTCGACAACGGGCTCAACCGCACCCACTTCCGCGAGCTGCTGCAGACCCGCGTCGAGGACCTCACGCGCGCGCAGGTGGACGTGCTCGTCGACATCCGGCAGGCCATGCCGCCGGTGTACGCCGACACCCTCCTGCAGAAGGTGATYACCCAGGAGCAGGCGCTAGGCCTCCTCGACGGGGACGCGGCGCGGTTCATGGAGCCCGACCAGCTTGCCGCCGCCAGGGCATCCGGCGCGCAGCAGGTTCCCACCATCGGTGGGTTCGTGTCGCGCCTCATCGATGTCGACGGTGCCACCCCGGCGCAGCTGTACCACCAGCTCGGTCTGAACTACCCCGGCAGCACGTTCAGCCCCGACGGTGGTTCCGTGTTCACGGTGCGTTACATGGCCGGCGACGGGATCGCACCCGGGCCGCTGCCTACGCCGGTCGTCGCGGGGATCCCGGACGGCACCTTGCGCGCGATGGCGTCCATGCCCGACAGCATCTTCCAGATCACGAACGACGCGGCCCGTCGGACCGCGATGTTCGACTGGGTCAGGACCGTAGACCCGAGCTCGACGTACGACGCCGCTCGCGCGTTCGACGTCGACCGTGCGACCGGTGTGCCGAACGTCGGCCCCGACCGCAACCCCTTCCGGGGATCGGGCTGGAGCGGGACGTCCTCGGCTTACAGCCCTGAGCTGGCATACGGATCCAACAAGATCCAGATCATCGAGGGTTCGGAGCTCTGGCGCGTCCGACCCGACGGAACGCAGGAGATCGCCGCTGTCTACACAGGCGGTGTGTGGAAGGTCGTGCCGTGAGAGCTGGGCCCTACGCGGAGGTTGACGGCGTCACGTACCCCGCCGTGGCCCTGCACGGCCCGACCGTCCGGATTCTGGCCTTCGGCGACGAACAACCGCTGCCCGGGTTCGAGCACGACGGGTGGGACCGGTGGGGTCGTCTCGTGGACCGGTCGGCGATCAGTCGCCTGTTCTGGGTGCAGACGACTGCCACGTGGTCGGGCAGGACGGTCACTGTCGACAACGTCGTCGGCAACAAGGCGACGTTCAGCTACGACGGGGACGACCTCCCACTGGACAACCCCGCCGTGCGCCGCATCGGACGCTTCGAGTGGCAGGGCACCGTCCCGGTCGATGAACTGAGCGACGTCGTCGAAGTCCTCACTGACGTCCCGCTCTGACGTGCACCCCCAGGAGCTGCCGACGTGAGAGCCGGCCCGTACGCCGAGTGGAGCGGTCGGACCTGGAGGCTTGTCAGCGTCGACAAGCCGTTCGTCCGGCTCCTCGAAGGGGGTGACCAGCCGAAGCCGGAAGGCTTCGAGCTCGATCGCTCGGGCCGGTGGACGCGGGTGATCGACCGGTCCGAGGTCACGCGGATCTTCCGGGTGGAGACCACCGCGTCCTGGCGAGGGCACACCGTACGGATCTCGCACGTCGACGGAAGCCTGGCGCAGTTCACCTACTTCGGCATGGGCCTGCCGGAGACGCGGGACGTCGCTCGGGTGCAGTCGGACGAGTGGCAGGGCGTCGTCCCTGTCGATGAGCTCTCGCACGTCCTCGAAGTCGTCCACGAGATCCCGCTGTGAACGGACGAGGCCGCTTCCTGATGCGCGTGGGCCACTACGCCGAGGTCGACGCGGCGGTGCACCCGTGCGAGGCGCCGTACTCCCCACGGGTCCGGCTGCGGTCGACGGAGGCCGACGACGACCCGACGCTGACCACCCGCGAAGTGGACCGCGACGACGTGACCCGGGTGTTCAGCGTGACGACGACCGCCGTGTGGCACGACGCCCCGGTGGAGGTGCAGGCCCTCCGCCTGGCTGGCGTGGTCGTCCTGGGACAGGCCGCGAGCCGCCCGCGCGGCGTTGCGGTCCGCGATACCGGGTACACCTGGCAGCAGGTCGTCGACCCGACCGAGCTCACCCAGGTCGTCGAGCGCGAGACGGATCTCCTGCGTCGCCGGCCGCGTTGGGTGGTCGACGGACCCGTGCCGACGCAGGTCGGCACGTACGCGGAAGTCGGCGGACGGACGCTGCCGAGCGGTGAGGCGTTCGCGGGTCTGCTGCCCGTCGGGGACGCGATCGCCGGTCTCGGCGAGGTGACAGCCATGAGCACGGTGTCGACGACCGCGAGCCTGGCCGGTGCGCGCGTGACGGTGCGATCGGTCGACGGGTCGAACGCCCTGGTCGAGCACACCGACGGCCGCGCGGACGTCGTGCCCGTCGGTGACCTGACAGACGTGGCGGAGGAGATCAGGTCACTCCCGGTCCCGGCACCACCGGCAGCACCGACCGCTCGCGTGATCCGGCCGCCCCGACTCGCACCCGGCGCAGGAGTCAGTCCCGAGCTGGCCGAGTGGGTGGCGAGCGGAGGCACGCGGAACCGCGAGCTGCGCGACCTCGTCGCGGCACTGGCCAGGGCGGCGGACGCGGACGGTGCGGCGATGATCGCGCAGGAGACACCGCGGATCCTGGCCGTCGACGACGACCTCGACGACGCCCGGGGTTATCTCCGGCTGGACTGGACCCTGCGCACGGCGACCGCCACCTGGGCCGCGATCGGGGGCTTCGCCGGCCTGGCCGACGCCCTGCGGGCACTTCCGCCAGTCACCGACGACGACACGGCGCTGCACGCCCGGCCCCTCCTCGAGCAGGCGAGTCCCGTGATCGACCGGGTGCGCATCGCCGTCCGCCGCGGCCCCGCAGACCAGTGGGAGGAGATCGCGTGGCGAGCGGCGCGCAAGGGCGGCCGCGCCGACGCGCTCGTCGAGGTGGGCAAGTCGGTGCCGGTCCACGGTCGCGCGGTGGGGACGTCGGGCTCCGCTCCGGGTGCGGTCGCTGCGCTGACCTCCCTGGCCGGCGCGGTCCGGTACGACCTCGGCCGCATCGTCGCGAAGCGCGGCATCGACCCGGCGGTGACCGACACATCCCCCTACCCGCTTGGCGCTGCTTTCCGCCGGTCCGCGATGGAGCTCCTGGTCAGGGCCCTGGCTCTGGGGGCGTCGACGTGAAGGCCGGCCAGTACGCCGTCGTCGACGGGGTCGAGTACGTCGCCCCACCCCGCGGCACGGCGGTCTTCGTCGCCCACTCGCGGGACCCGGGGCCGTACTCGGACGTCACGCAGGGGCATCCGTCGAACCTGCGATTCGAGGCCATCGACAACGAGTGGGTCGGCTACCTCGAGGTGGATGCCCTCCCGGACGTGCGCGAGATCCACCACGATGTGTCGGTCGCCACCTACTCGACCCCGCGCGAGCAGCGTCCCCGCAGATGACGACCGCTGGGGCTGTGGACGTGCCCGGTCCGCCTGCCGCTCCTGCGACATACTCGGTAGCCGTTGCCGACGACCCGGAGGACCACTTGTCCGTCATGCAGAAGGCCGTGACCCCCGCCATGAGCGCGGCGTACCTCGACGGCGGCTACGACCGCGTCGCGGGGTTCGTGGTGCGCGCGGAGGACGTCGCGTGGGCGACCACGCCGGCCGACCTGTTCGAGGCGCACGGGCTCGGCTTCCCGGGGTCTCCGTTCACTGCTGACGCCCCGCACGTCGACGTCCTGCGCTTCCCCGCGACGCCGCAGCTGCGGTTCGAGAACGCGACGGGTGGCCCCGACCAGAAGACGCGCGAGCTGACCGGTGGCCCGTTCATCGACCGGCCTCCGTTCCAGGGCACCGGGTTCGTGCTCGCGCCGGGCCACCTCGTCCCGCTCTACTGGCTGGTCCACTCGCGGGTGCCCGCCGGGTCGGAGCTGGTACGCGTCGCCGCCGACGGCTCGAGCACGCTCCTCGCCCGGTACGTCGACGTCGGGTTCGCGTGGGTGTCCGACGTGGTCACGGTGACGCCCTCGCCGAACCCGCGGATCTCGCGCCTGGTCGGTCCGATGGCGAAGTGGGAGAACACCTACCTCAGCGCCGACGTGCTCGGGGACGACGTGGTCGTCGTCGCCGAGGTCGAGCCGCCGGACGCGTACGGGTTCGAGCGGACGCCCGCGGGTCGGTTCCGCCGCGTGGTGCCGAAGGCCGAGACCTCCGAGCTGTTCGAGATGGACATGTCCGGCCGGTGGAACGGGCTCGAGGTCCGGGTGGTCGACCAGTGGCCGACGCCCGACGGTGCCGGTGTCTCACGCGTGTCCTACACCGGCCACAACGCCGACCTGGCCGAAGGGCTGCAGCTGCCCAAGGTCGACGCGGCGGTGTACGAGGTCACCGTGCCGACCGACCACCTGGTCGAGGTGGTCACCACTCAGCTCATCCCCGCGTCGTGGACCACCTCGGGCTGAGCGCACCGGTGTCGCTCGGGGGGCGGTCGCAGGGCCGCGGGAAACGTGCCAGTATCGGCGGTCGCAGAGGGCCACGACTGACCGCCGACCGCCGTGGCACCCAGCTACACCGAGGGGGTCCGCCGGCATGACCGTCGCCGTCGCCGCCTCCTGTGGCGTGTGCGCGTCCGCTCTGCCCGGCGGGCGCGACGTCTGCCCCCGGTGCGGATCGCGCGTGCAGCACCCGCAGGCCACGATGCCCACCGTCCTGGCCGGCACCCTGCCCGCTGCCGGGGGGTCCCGTGCGGGAGCGACGGCCGTGGACGTCGTCCTGCTGCTCGTCGCGGTCTCCCCGCTGGTGATCGGCCTGCTGAGCGACTCCGGTGCCCGTGCCGCACTGGTCGCGACGGGCGCCGTGCTCGTCGTCGGCCTGCTGCTGGCCATGTGGGTCTCGCTCGCTCGTGCTGGTCAGACCCTTGGCGGCGCGCTGCTGGGACTGCGGACCGTCGACGCGCTCACCGGACTTCCGCCCGGCACCGGCGTGGGGCTGCGGACATGGTGGCGGGACACCGTGACGCTGGACGTGCGGGCGGGTCGTGACC
>NZ_JBFUHU010000162.1:0-8543 GCF_056402235.1 Cellulomonas sp. P4_B5_2 | reverse complement strand
CCCACCACGCGGCCCGCGACGCCGCGCGCGTGGTCACCCCCGAGCGCCGCACCGCCCTGTACCGCCGCGCCCTGGCGCACGCCGCCGCCCAGGGGGTCGTGTCCGTGCACGAGCACTCGGCGCCCTCCATCGACACGCGCGCCGGGCTCGTGGAGCTCCTGGAGCTGACGGCCGACGCGCACGACGGGCTGCCGCACCTGGTGGCCTACCGCGGCGAGCCGTGCGTGACCGTCGACGACGCCCGCGAGATCCTCGCGGCGATCCCGGGCCTCACGGGGATCGGCGGGGACCTCAACGTCGACGGCTCGCTCGGCTCCCACACCGCCGCCGTGCGCACGCCGTACGCGGACGCCCCGGAGACCTCCGGTGTGCTGTACCTGAGCGCGGAGCAGATCTGCAACCACCTGACAGCCGTGACACGTGCGGGGGTGCAGGGCGGCTTCCACGTCATCGGCGACCGCGCCATGGACGAGCTCCTGCTCGGCCTGCGCACGGCCGTCGACGTCGAGGGCCCGGACGCGATCGCGCGCATGGGACACCGGCTCGAGCACGCGGAGATGGTGGACGCGCCGACGCTCGCGGCCCTGGTCCTGCTCGGTGTGCGCCTGAGCATGCAGCCGGCGTTCGACGCCGCGTGGGGAGGACCGGACGGCATGTACGCCACGCGGCTCGGCGCGGGCCGCGCGGCGGCGCTCAACCCGCTCGCGGACCTGGCCACGGCCGGCGTCCCCCTGGCGTTCGGCTCCGACTCACCCGTGACACCCGTGGACCCGTGGGCGGGGGTCCGGGCCGCCGTGCAGCATCACGCGGCCGACCAGCGGATCTCCGCGCGTGCAGCCTTCCGGGCGTCGACCCGCGGCGGCTGGCGGGTCGCAGGGCTCGACCACACGGGCGCCGGGGAGCTGCGCGTGGGCTCGCCCGCGCACTTCGCGGTCTGGCGTGCCGAGCACCTCACCGTGCAGTCCGCCGAGGGCCGGTTCTCCTCCTGGAGCGCCGACGCGCGGGCGGGGATCCCGCTGCTGCCGGATCTCGCGCCGGACGCGCCGGCGCCGGTCTGCCTGCGGACGGTCCGGGACGGGATCGTCCTGCACGACGCGCTCTGACGTCCGACCGGGTGAATTCTGCGGCGCCGACAGCCGACCGGATCCGCCCGCTTCGACCCGATCCGCCGACACGCGGAGCGACACGCCGAGCCGAACAGTACAGACGGGACCGATGGTGCGCGGGTGACCTGCGCGTACGGCTCCCACCTGCACCGACGCCACCTTGACACCTCCGTGGATCTCGGTAGGTTCCTCAGGAGATCCACCGCGGAGACATGCCCACGACGACGTCGGGCCTGGGGGCCGCGGTAGGGGGTAGGGCTCCGACCGGGCCCGCGTGTTCAGTAGACAACGGTCCGTGCGCCTGCACGCAGACCGGTACGAAGGACGCGCGGGCCGGTCGGTCGGACCTCGGCCGGAGCCCTGACACCCGCCACTTTCTCCGGCCTCAGTCCGCTGACGTACCCTCCAGGGGTGCCCGCCCGTGAACCCGCCCGCTGGTGGACTCTCGTCCTCGCCGTCGCAGGTGGCGTCCTCACCCGGCTCGCGTTCCCGGCACCCGGATGGTGGGGCACGGCGTTCCTCGGTGTGGCCCTGCTGTACCTGGCCCTGCGCCGGGACAGCGCCCGCTGGAACGCCCTCGTCGGGCTCCTGTGGGGCCTTGCGTTCGTCGCGCCCCTGATCACCTGGGCCGACGAGGCGGTCGGCCAGGTGCCCTGGTTGGCCCTCAGCACGCTCGAGGCGTCCTACTTCGCGCTGTTCGGCGCAGCGTGGGCCTGGGCGCGGCGGGGCAACTCGGTGTGGCGCAGCGTCGGGCTGCAGGTGCTGGTCTTCACGATCCTGTTCGTCGCGACCGAGGAGCTCGCCGCCGCGTGGCCGTTCGGCGGGTTCCCGTGGGGCCGGCTGGCGTTCTCGCAGGCCGACTCGCCGCTCGCCGCCCTGGCGTCGCTGGGGGGCACGCCGCTGCTCACCGGGGCGGTGGTGGCCGTCGGCGTGCTGCTCGCCCGTATCCTGCTCGCTGCCCGCCGGCTGGAGATCGGGCGGCTGGTGATCGCGACGGCCGTCGTGGCCGCGTTCGTCGTCGTCGGCCTGCTGATCCCGCTCGACACCCAGGCGCAGACCGGCAGCCTGCGCGTCGGCGCGGTCCAGGGCAACGTCCCGGGCGTGGGGCTCGACGCGTTCGGCCAGCGCCAGGCGGTGCTGGACAACCACGTGGCCGGCACCATGGCCCTGCTCGACCAGGTGGAGCCCGGGGAGCTGGACCTCGTCCTCTGGCCGGAGAACGGCACGGACATCGACCCGCAGGTCGACCAGACGGCGGCGTCGCTCATCGACGGCGCGGCGCAGGCGGTGGGTGCACCGATGCTCGTCGGCACTGTCGAGTACCCGCCCAGCGGCGGTCGGTACAACACCGCCGTCCTGTGGGAGCCCGGCGTCGGCGTCACGGCCACCTACACCAAGCAGCACCCGGCGCCCTTCGCCGAGTACATCCCGATGCGTTCGCTGGTCCGGCCGTTCTCGTCGGCCGTCGACCTGGTGACGCGGGACATGCTGCCGGGGGACGAGCCCGGCTACATCCCGCTCGACTCCGAGCGCCTGGGCCGGACCGTCGGCATCGGGGACGTCATCTGCTTCGAGGTGGCGTACGACGGCATCGTGCGCGGGGCGGTGCAGGCCGGGGGAGAGGTGCTCGTCGTGCAGACGAACAACGCCTCCTTCGGGGTGTCCGACGAGTCGACGCAGCAGCTGGCGATGTCCCGCATCCGGGCCATCGAGCACGGGCGCGCGACGGTGCAGATCTCCACCGTGGGCGTCAGCGCGGTCATCGACCCCAACGGGGTGGTCAGCCAGCAGACCGGCCTCTTCACCGCGGAGCAGATGGTGGCTACCCTTCCTCTGCGCGACACGCTGACCCCCGCGACGAGGCTGGGCTCGTGGCCCGCATGGATCATCGACGCCCTCGCGGTGTGCGTGGTGCTCGCCGGTGCAGCCGGCGCACACCGGGTGCGTCGCTCCGACCGGATCGAGACAGCCGCATGACCGAGACCCCGCAGCGGGTGCTCGTCGTCGTCCCGACGTACGACGAGCGCGAGAACCTGCCGGGAGCGCTGGACCGCCTGCGCACCCACGTCCCGGACGCCGACGTCCTCGTGGTCGACGACGGCTCGCCCGACGGCACCGGCGAGCTCGCGGAGAAGATCGCGGAGACCGAGACGGCATCTGACGGCTCGCGTCGCATCCACGTCCTGCACCGGGCCGGCAAGCTGGGCCTGGGTACCGCGTACGTGGCCGGGTTCGGGTGGGCGCTCGAGCGGGGCTACGACGTCGTGGTCGAGATGGACGCCGACGGCTCGCACCGCGCCGAGGACCTGCCGCTCCTGCTTGCCGCGATCGGCGAGGCGGACCTCGTGCTCGGCTCCCGGTGGGTGCCCGGCGGGAGCGTGGTGAACTGGCCGATGAGCCGGCTCCTGCTGTCGCGCGGCGCGAACACCTACACCCGCATCGCGCTCGGCATCCCGCTGCACGACGCCACCGGTGGATTCCGCGCCTACCGCGCGTCGCTCCTGGACCAGCTGACCCTGCAGGACGTCGCGTCGCAGGGGTACTGCTTCCAGGTCGACATGGCGTGGCGCGCGGTCCGCTCCGGTGCCCGGGTGGTCGAGGTGCCCATCACGTTCGTCGAGCGCGAGCTCGGCCAGTCGAAGATGAGCCGCGCGATCGTCGTCGAGGCGCTGGTCAACGTGACCCGGTGGGGGATAGCAGAACGCTCCCGCCGTGTGGCGGGAGCGTTCCGTCGATCTCGAGGCTGAGTGCCTCAGGCGCTGCGGCGCAGCTTGCCCGAGCGGAGCAGGTCCAGGCGCTCGTCGAGCAGCTCCTGGAGCTCACCGACCGTCCGGCGCTCGAGCAGCATGTCCCAGTGGGTGCGCGGCGGCTTGCCGGCCTTCACCTCGGGCCGCGACGCGTCACGGAGCAATGCTTCCTCGCCGCAACGGCACTCCCACACCACCGGGACGTCGGCCTCGACCGAGAACGGCAGGATGATGGTGTGCCCGTTGGGGCAGTCGTAGTGAGCCTGGAGGCGGGGGGCGAACTCGACGCCGTCTTCCGTCTCCATGCTGTGGGACCCGATGCGCATGCCGCGCAGGGACCGGTTTGCCATCTGGGGAACCTCCGTGCCGTTGTACGGCCGTCGAGAGTGAGAACTTCCACCGGTGTCAACGGCGGGCGCCCCTCCAGTGTTCCAGGAGGACGTGAAGGTCTCGTGAACGCGGGTGGTGTGCGGGGGAGAGGCTTAGGGTTGCCCGAGTGAGCAATTCTTCGAGCCCGTCGCCCGTGACTACCCCTCAAGCCTCCCGCACCGACGCGGATATGTCCTTCCGACAGCTGGGTGACAGTGGTCTCACCGTCTCGGTGGCCGGTCTCGGTTGCAACACGTTCGGCGCGACGCTGGATCCGCAGGAGGTCCCGGCCCTGGTGGCGGCCGCGCTCGACGCGGGGATCACGTTCTTCGACACGGCGGACGTCTACGGCGGGGTGCCGGGCCAGAGCGAGGAGCTGCTCGGGGACGCGCTCGTCGGACACCGGGACGACGTCGTCATCGCGACGAAGTTCGGCATGGACGCGCGAGGTCTGAACGGCCCGGACTGGGGCGTGCGCGGCTCGCGCCGGTACGTGCGCCGGGCGGTGGAGGGATCGCTGACGCGGCTGCGGACCGACCACGTCGACCTGTTCCAGCTGCACGCCCCCGATCCCGTGACGCCCATCGAGGAGACCCTGGCTGCGCTGCACGAGCTCGTGGTCGAGGGCAAGGTCCGGTACATCGGCTCCTCGAACTTCGCGGCCTGGCAGGTGGTCGACGCCGACTGGAGCGCCCGGACGACTGGTGCGACGCCGTTCGTCTCGGCGCAGAACCGCTACAACCTGCTCGACCGGTCCGCCGAGGCGGAGCTGGTGCCTGCGGCCGAGCAGGCGGGTGTCGGCCTCATCCCGTACGTCCCGCTGGCATCGGGTCTGCTCACGGGCAAGTACCGGCGAGGGCAGTCCGCTCCCGACGGGTCGCGGCTGACGCGGATGCCCGAGCGGCTGGCCCGGGCCGACTTCGACCGGATCGAGGCGCTCGAGGCGCTGGCTCAGCGCTGGGGGATCGACCTACCGACCCTCGCGCTGGGTGGCCTCGCCGCGCAGCCCGCAGTCGCGACGGTCATCGCCGGCGCCCGCACGCCGGACCAGCTGCGCGCCAACGTGGCGTCGATCGCCTGGGAGCCGACCCTCGACCAGCTGGCCGCGATCGACGAGGCCGCGCCCGGACCCTCGGCCTGAGCGGAGTCACCACTCGAGCACCCGCGCCCGGCTCTGGCCGATCGCGACGACCGACCACAGGCGGACTCCCGCGTCGTCGGCAGCCTCCCGCACGGCCGGCACCCAGGACGCCTCGAACGCTCCGCGGTCCCCACCGGCCGCGCGGACGAGCCCCACGACGACCGACCCGCCCGGTGCGTCGGACGCGAGCACCGAGGCGAGCACCGCGACCAGCCGGCGCGCGACCGCCGGGTCGGCGCGCAGCGGCACGTCGGTGATCGGCAGGACGACGGGGATCGTGCGGTCCTGCGCGTCGAGCACGACGAACCAGAGCGCCGGCGGCCCGGACCGCTCGGGTCCCACGAGGTCGAGCAGCACAGCGAGCGCATCGCCGCCCGACCGCAGGGGCGCACCGGGTGGGTCGGGCAGGTCGTGGTCGGGACCGTCGACGTCGAGCACCCACGGCACGTCGGCCCGCGCGTCGTCGGGGTCGTCGTCCCAGTCCTCGTCGAACCAGCCGTGGTCCTCGCGCTCCGTCATGCGGACGAGCCTGGGACCGCCGCGGGCGCACGGAGGAGGGGCCGGACCGGTCGGTGGAGGAGCCCGCGGTGAGCCGGGGCTGGGGGCGGCTCAGGCGAGGTGCGCGGTCACGGCCTCGACGACGAGGGCGTGGTCCTCGGCCTGGGGGAGCCCGGAGACGGTCACCACGCCGACGATGCCGACGTCGTGGACGCGGATCGGGAAGGCCCCGCCGTGGGCCGCGAACTGCTGCAGCGGGAGGTCGTGCTGCGCGGAGAAGGTGGTGCCCTTGGCCGCGGCGCGCAGACCCACCAGGTAGGACGACGCCCCGAAGCGCTCGACCACGCGGACCTTGCGCTCGATCCAGCTGTCGTTGTCGGGCGTGGTGCCCGGTCGCGCCGCGTGGAACAGCTGCTGGGTGCCCCGGCGGATGTCGACCGTGACGGCCAGGTCACGCTCCTGCGCGAGCTCGACGATCAGGCAGCCCAGGCGCCACGCGTCGTCGTTGGTGAACGTGCGGAACACGAGGTCGTGCTCCTGCTGCTCGACGTGGGCGACGGTGCCGGCGATGTCGTCAGTGCTCATGACGTCATCGTGGCACGGGCGCCCCGGACGCCAGGGGAGCGACCCCGAAGTTGCCGTCGAACACGTGTTCGGGGTCGTACAGCGCCTTGAGCCGCGCGATCCGCGCGAGCGTCTCCGGCGGGAACGCCTCGGAGACGCGAGCGGGGGACTGGTTCGTCTCGAAGCTGAGGTAGACACCGCGCAGGTGCGGGGCGAGGCGTTCCCACCAGGCGTCGATCTGGGTGCGGCGGCTTCYGCGGGCGGACGCGAGCAACGAGAAGTTCTGCGTCCGGTGCGCGTACGCGGTCGCGGCCGGGTCGAGGTCGTTGACCGCGCCGCCGACGGCACGCAGCTGCAGCATGTCGGCGTCGCCGGCGGCCAGCAGGTCGCTGAGCAGCACGGCGAGCGCGGGTGTCACGTGCTCAACCAGGCCACCGCGCGCAGCGGAGTCGGCGCCGCCCGTGTGCTGACCGTGCTGCGCGGCCACGGTCGCGGCGTAGGGCACGAGCTGCGCCTGCTGCTGCAGGACGGGCGCCAGGTCGAGGAACTGCTCGAGCGCCCCGATCGCCGCACCGGTGTCGTCGTTCGCCCACACGATGATCGCGTAGCCGACGGCGGGGTTCTGCTCCCGGGCGGGCACGAGGGTGAGGAAGCTGGTGAGCTCGCGCGGCGACGACTCCACGAGCTCCGCCCACGACTCGACGAACGCCGCGGTGTCCGTGGCGTCGTACACGATCGTGGCGTAGACGACGTTGCCCACCTCCGCGGCCTCGATCTCGACCGCGGTGAGGATGCCGAAGTTCGCCCCGGCGCCGCGCACGGCCCAGAGCAGGTCCGGCTCGTGCTCGGCGTCGGTCCGGACCAGCCGACCGTCGGCGAGGACCAGCTCGGCGGCGACCACGTGGTCGAGCGTGAGGCCGTAGGAGCGCGAGAGGAAGCCCTGCCCGCCGGCCGTGACCAGCCCGCCGACTCCGACGTCGCCGTAGTCGCCGGAGCTGATGGCGAGCCCGACCGGTGAGAGCACCGAGGCGACGTCACCCCACCGGGCTCCGGCGCCGAGCCGCACGACGCGCGTCGCGCGGTCGAGCACCTCGACGGTGTCCAGCGCGCCGAGGTCGATGACGATCCCGCCGTCGTTCGTCGACCGACCGCTGATCCCGTGCCCGCCGCTGCGGACGGCGAACGGGACGCCCTGCGCACGCGCGTACCGGAGCGCCTCGCCGACCTGCTCGGCGGTGTGCGGCCGCAGGACGAGCCCGGGGGAGCCGGAGTAGACGTAGGACGACCGCACGCGCGCGTACTCGCGGTCACCGGGCTCCACGGCGGTCGCGACGAGCGAGGCGGGCAGCCCGTCGTAGTCGATCCCGGAGCGCCGCTTGGCCAACGCGATCACGGGCCGGACGGAGCCTGTGGCGGTGCCGGCGGCAGCACGTTCGGACGCGACGGCGTCCCGCAGGGCCGGCGCGATCTCTCCGCCGAACACCGCGATCGTGGTCTCGTCGTCGGTACCCAGGATGAAGGTGGCGATCCCGTCCTCCAGGACCAGGGTGAGCAGGTCGTCGACCCACCGGTCGGGAGTGCCTTGCAGGAACCCGCTGCCCTGGAACGACCCGCCTCCGAGGTTGAGCAGGCGCCGGATCTCGCGGGGGTCACGGCCGGCCGCGGCCGCGGCGTCGTCGATGCGCGCGTTTCCGGCCGCAAGGTCGCCCGGCTTCAGGTATCCGAGGCTCGGCAGCCACCCGTCGGCCTTGCGCCCGACGAGGCCGAGCATCCTCGGCTTGTACGCGCCGAGCCAGATCGGGACGTCGTGGACGGGCGCCGGGCCGCGCTTGGCGCCGTCGACGTGGTGGTGAGTCCCGTGCACCCGCAGCGGAGCGCGCTCGTCGGTGTCCCAGATGCCCCGGATGATGTCGATCGCCTCGTCCAGCGCGTCCACGGCCTGCCCGGGCGTCAACCGCGGCGCACCCATGGCGACTATCGCGTCCCAGAACGCTCCTGACCCGAGCCCGAGCGCGAACCGGCCGCCCGACAGCAGGTCGAGGCTCGCCGCGGCGCGCGCCAGGACGGCCGGTGGCCGCAGCGGCAGGTTCAGCACGTTCCCGGCCACCTGGACCCGCG
>NZ_JBFUHU010000161.1:0-8556 GCF_056402235.1 Cellulomonas sp. P4_B5_2 | reverse complement strand
GTCTGCCGCTGCGCGACTGGCGGGCGTCGCGGGCATAGGGGCGAGTCTAGGCAGCCACGCCGGACCTGCTCGGTAGGTCGCGTGACCTGCCGGTAAGCGTTTGTGCGCGTCGAGGTGCTTCGTCCGGATCCTCCACTAGCGTGAGGAGCAGGACGCTGCTGTTCCGACCCCTCGTCCTGACAGCTGGAGGCATCGATGTCCGACGACCTGACCACCGCCGACGTCTCGTCCGCGCTCCGCCGGATCTGGTGGCTCCCCATCCTGCGCGGCGTGGTGCTGGTGATCCTCGGGTTGTTCATGCTCGTGCAGCCGCTGGGCACGGTGAAGGCGCTCGTGTGGGTGTTCGGGGTGTTCGCGATCATCGACGGGCTGGTGGCCATCGCGCAGTGGCTGGGCAACCGCAAGGAGCCGGGCGCCGGCTGGTGGCTGATCTCGGGCCTCGTCGGCATCGCGTTCGGTGTGACCGCCGTGGTGTGGACCGGGCCGACCGCGCAGGTGATCTTCTACCTGATCGCCCTCTGGGTGCTGGTGCTCGGCGTCCTGTCAATCATCGCCTCGGTGGTCCTGTACCGGTCGCGCGACATCGGCTGGTACTGGGTGCTGACGTTCGGCCTGATCGCGTTCCTGTTCGGGCTGCTGCTGATCATGAACCCGCAGACGTCGGTGAGCGTGATCGTCGTGCTGCTGGGCCTGTTCGCCTTCGTCGGCGGCGTGGTGCTCATCGTCAGCGGCTTCGCGACGAAGCAGCTGGCCCACCAGCTCGACAAGGGGTCGGCGACGATCTAGTTCAGCCCGATCGCCGCGAGCAGCGCGGCAGGGACGAGCGCGTAGCCGACGAACACGACCATGTCCATGATCGTGTGCGCCATCACGAGCGGCATCACCCGGCGCTTCCGGCGGTAGTACTCGGCGAACAGCAGGCCCATGATCGCGTTCCCGACGAAGGCGCCCCAGCCCTGGTACAGGTGGTACGAGCCGCGCAGCAGGGCGCTCGCGACGACGATGGCCGGCGCGCTCCAGCGCAGCTCGCGCAGCCGCTCCATGAGGTACCCGACGACGATGACCTCCTCGAGCAGCGCGTTCTGCAGCGCCGCGAGGAGCAGCACGGGGATGGTCCACCAGGCCGCGTTGAGGGCCGACGCCTGGACCTCGACGGCCAGCCCGAGCGCCCGCGCGAGCGCGTACAGGCCGAGCCCGGGGATGCCGATGAGCGCGGCGAGGCCGACGCCGACCGCGAGGTCACGCCACGGCCGCGTGAGCTCGAGCCCGATGCGTCGCACCGCCGACTTCCCGTTGGCCGAGAGCAGGTAGAGGGCGAGCGCGACGGGGACCAGCGCGAAGCCGATCTGCAGCAGCTGGTAGGTGAGGTCGAGCCACGGGCGCGGTGAGCGGCTGGGGTTGAGGGTGGTCGACTGGTCCGCCAGCGGGGGACCGGCGGTGAGCCGGTCGATGATGTTGACCACCGCGTAGAGGCCGGACTTCCCGAGCGACAGGCCGAGGACGATCCAGATCTCGGTGGTGAGCCGGCGGCGGTACGCGCGCTGGCTGGGCGGCGGGGCCGTGAGCACCGGAGCCGCGAGGTCGTCCGGGGTCGCGTCGGCGGGCGTCGGCGCAGTCATGGCTCGCAGCGTAGGCCGCAAGCCTGGACGCCGGCTGGACCGGACCTGAGCAACCCCCTTGCGCGTCGGGACGAGACAAACTACTTTGTGTCGCAAACCTAGGAGGAAGGCATGACACCGGAGCAGCCGCGCGACGCAGCCGCCGCCGGTCCGGACGAGGCACCGGACCCGGCCGACGCGCTCGCGATCATCGCCGCCCAACGCGCGCGTGCCGAGGGCACCCGCCCGTCGAGCACCTGGATCTTCGGGCTCTGGGGCACCGCGTGGCTGCTCGGGTACGGCGCGATGTGGCTGACTGCCCGCGACGACCGCCGCCCGTCGGTGCTCGCGGTGGTCGTCGCGATCGGCCTCGGCCTGGTGGCCGTGGTGCTGACGATCGTGCACGTGCTGCGCAGGACGCACGGGATCGCCGGCGCCGGCGCACGTCAGGGCGCCCTGTACGGCTGGGCGTGGCCGATCGGCTTCACCGCGCAGAGCCTGATCGTCGCCGGGCTGGGCCGGGCGGGGGCGTCGGACGAGGTGACCGGGCTGGCGGCCAACGCGATCGCGGCGCTGGTGGTCGGGCTGCTCTACCTCGCGGGGGGCCTGCTGTGGGACGACAGGGGGATGTACTTGGTCGGCGGCTGGATGGCGCTCGTGGGGGCGGCGGCCGCGCTCACCGGGCTGCCGGCGTCCTACCTGGTCATGGCGCTCGCGGGCGGTGGCGGGATGCTCGCGCTCGGCCTCGTCACGCGGATCCGGTCCCGTGCCTGAGGAGCCGCTCGACCCCGTCATCCATGCGCAGGCCCGGCTGCGGGTCGTGGCCACGCTCGCGTCGCTCGGTGCGCACGACCGCATCTCCTTCCCGCGGCTGCAGAAGCTGCTCGACATGACCGCGGGGAACCTGTCCACCCATCTGCGCCGACTCGAGGAGGCGGACTACGTGAGGATCACCAAGACCCATGAGGGCCGGACCCCGGCCACCTACGTGGAGCTGACGCTGGCCGGACGGCTGGCGTTCGAGAGGTACACGCAGACGCTGCGTTCACTGCTGGGAGGAACGTCATGACCGCCGTCGTGGAGCTGGAGCACGTCACCCGCACGTTCGGGGCGGTGACCGCGCTCGACGACGTGTCGCTGAGCGTCGGCGAGGGGCAGCTCGTCGGGCTGCTCGGACCCAACGGCGCGGGCAAGACCACCCTGCTCAGCCTGGTCAGCGGCCTGCGCCGGGCCGACTCCGGCACCGTCCGGCTGTTCGGCGGGAACCCGCGGGACGCGTCGTCGCGGATCGCGCTCGGGACCACCCCGCAGGAGACCGGCCTGCCGCCGACACTCACGGTCGGGGAGGTCGTCGACCTCGTCGCCGGGCACTACCCCGCCCCCATGACGCGCGCGGAGGTGCTCGCCCGGTTCGGGCTCGAGGACCTGTCCGGGCGGCAGACCGGTGGCCTGTCGGGCGGCCAGAAGCGCCGGCTCGCGGTGGCCCTCGCGCTCGTCGGCCGGCCGCGGCTGGTGCTCCTCGACGAACCGACCACCGGGCTCGACGTCGAGGCGCGGCACATCCTGTGGCAGGCGCTGCGCGACTACCACGCCGACGGCGCGACCGTGCTGCTGACCAGCCACTACCTCGAGGAGATCGAGGCGCTCGCGGAGCGCGTGGTGGTGATCGGCGAGGGCCGCGTGCTGGCCGACGACACCCTGACGTCGGTGCTCGGGCTCGTCGGACTGCGCCGCGTGATCTTCTCGGTGCCCGTCGGGGACACCGTCGACCTGGCGCGGCTGCCCGGAGCGGCCAGCGCGCAGCAGGGGGCCGACGGGCGCTGGACGGTGCTCGCGTCCGACGCCGACCTGACCGTTCGCGCCCTCGTCGAGCAGGCCGTGCCGTTCGAGGGCCTGGAGGTCCGTGGCGCCTCGCTGGAGGAGGCGTTCCTCACGCTCACGCAGAAGGAGGAGGTCGTCCGATGAGCACCGTTCTCGCGCCACGCCCGTTCTGGTCGCTGGCCGTCCTGCACGCCCGGTTCCAGTTCCTCGAGACCGTGCGGATCCCCATCGCGGTGATCGGCAACCTGCTGTTCCCGTCGCTGGCCCTGCTGTTCTTCGTCATCCCGCAGCGGTCGGTGGCCGACGACCCGGGGATCGCCACCGCCGCGATCGCGCAGCTCGGGGTGTTCGCCGTGATGTCCACGTGCCTGTTCTCGTTCGGCGTCGGCGTCTCCGAGGACCGCGCGATGCCGTTCGACCCGTTCCTGCGCACGCTGCCCGCCGGCGCCGGACCGCGGCTGGTCGGCCGGGTGCTCAACGGGGTGCTCTGGTCCTACCTCGCCCTGGTGCCGCTGGTCCTGCTCGGCGCGTTCCTCACCGCGGCGACCCTCACCCCGGCCCAGGCGATCGCGGCGATCGCGATGGTGCCCGCTGTGGCGGTGCCGTTCCTGCTGCTCGGGCTGGCGATCGGGTACCGGCTCAGCTCCAAGGCCGCGATCGCGGTGGTGCAGGCCACCCTGTTCCCGCTCGCGTTCGCCGGGGGACTGTTCCTGCCGCCCGAGGCGTTCCCCGCGTGGCTCGATGCCTTGTCGAAGTTCCTGCCGTCGCGGGCCGCCCGCGACCTGGCCGTGCAGGCGGTGACCGGGTATGACGCCTACGCGGGGGCTCTCGTGGTGATCCTCGCGTGGACGGTGGTGTTCGCGGCCCTCGCCGTGACGGCGTACCGCCGCGACGAGGGCCGCCGGTTCCACTGAGACGGACCGGTACGGTGACCTCGCCCGACTGTCGGAGTCGTGCCCCGTCCCCTAACCGAGGTGCCGAGAAGCGATGTCCGTGACCGACGTCCTCGCGCTGATGCTCGCGGTGGTCGCGGTGGTCGCGGCGGCGAGCGGCCTCGGACTGGTGGTGGTCGGGGAGTGGATCTTCCACATCGACAGTGAGGACTACTGGCGCAACCCGGGAGTCGTGGTCGGGCTGCCGGCTGCGGCCCTCGGCTGCTCCTACGTGGTGGTCGGGATCGCGGAGGCTGCCCGGAGAGCAGGTGCGGGCGGGTGGACGGCGTGGTTCGACGCCGCGGCCGCCCTGGTCGGCGGTCTCGGGATGGCTCTCGGCGCCGTGTACCTCTGGCTGCTCCGGACGAGGCCGGTGCACGTCCGCCCGAGCCGGAGCGCCTACGACGTGCCGCGCTACGTCCGCAGGGACCGGGACCGGACCGTCACGTCCTGGCACCGGTACCCGGGGATCCTCGCGCTCGTCGGAGGCGTGGCCCTCGTCCCCCTGTACGCGGTGGGCTGAGAGCCGTGCTGAGACCTACTCGAACCGTCGCAGCCTCAGCGAGTTCCCGACCACCAGCACCGACGAGAGCGCCATCGCAGCGCCCGCGATCATCGGGTTGAGCAGGCCGAGGGCGGCCAGCGGGATCGCGGCGACGTTGTAGGCGAACGCCCAGAACAGGTTCTGCTTGATGACCCGCAGCGTGCGCCGGGAGAGCCGGATCGCGTCGCCGGCAGATCGCAGGTCGCCACGGACCAGCGTGATGTCGGCGGCCTCGATCGCGACGTCGGTCCCGGTGCCCATGGCCAGGCCGAGGTTGGCGGTGGCCAGGGCGGCGGCGTCGTTGACCCCGTCGCCGACCATCGCGACGCGTGCGCCCTCGGCCTGCAGCCGGGCGACGACCGCCACCTTGTCGGCGGGCAGCACGTGCGCGATGACGTCGGTCGCGGAGATCCCGACCTCGCGTGCGGCTGCCCGGGCCGCGCCCTCGTTGTCCCCGGTGAGCAGGACCGGCCGCAGGCCCAGGGCGCGCAGCTCGGCGACCGCCTGCGCGGAGGACGGCTTGACCGGGTCGCGCAGGACCAGCACGCCGCGCGGCGAGCCGTCCCAGGCGACCATGACCGCGGTGGCACCGTCGGCCTCGGCGGCGTCGAACGGACCCTGGTAGTCGGTCGGGTCGATGCCCTGCTCCTTGAGCCACGCGGGCTTGCCGACGAGGACACGACGACCCAGCCCGACTCCCGAGTGCGCGGTGCGGACCACGCCCGAGACGCCGTGACCGGCCTCCGCGCGGAAGTCGTGCACCTGGTCGGAGCCGATGATGACGCCGTCGCCCCCGGTCGGTCCGTCCGTGCGTCCGGCGGCGACCGCGATGGCCTGGCCGATGGGGTGCTCGGCGAGCTGCTCGACCGCGGCGGCGTAGCGCAGGACCTCGGGCTCGCCCACCACGTCGACCAGCGCCATGCGGCCCTCGGTCACCGTGCCGGTCTTGTCCAGCACGACGGTGTCGATGGTGCGGGTCTGCTCGAGGATCTCGGGGCCCTTGATGAGGATGCCCMGCTGCGCGCCGCGGCCGGTGCCGACCAGCAGCGCGGTSGGCGTGGCSAGSCCGAGGGCGCAGGGGCACGCGATGATCAGCACGGCGACCGCAGCGGTGAACGCCGCCTGCACGCCCGAGCCGGTGAGCAACCAGGCGGCCAGCGTACCGAGCGCGAGGACCAGCACCACGGGCACGAACACCGCGGAGATCCGGTCCGCCAGCCGCTGCACGGGTGCCTTGCCGGTCTGCGCGGCGGCGACGAGCCGGCCGATCTGTGCCAGCCGCGTCTCCGCGCCCACGCGGGTGGCCCGCACGACGAGCGCGCCCGAGGTGTTGATCGTGGCGCCGGTGACCTCGTCGCCGGGGCCGACGTCGACCGGCACCGGCTCGCCGGTGAGCAGCGAGGTGTCCAGCGCGGAGGTGCCGCTGACGACCACCCCGTCGGTGGCGACCTTCTCCCCCGGTCGCACGACGAACTCGTCGCCGACGGTGAGCCGGTCGACGGGCACGCGCCGCTCGGTGCCGCCGACCAGCAGCGACACGTCCTTGGCGCCCAGGTCCAGCAGCGCGCGCAGGGCGTCGCCGGCACGGCGGCGGGACCGGTGCTCGGCGTACCGGCCGGCCAGCAGGAACGTGGTGACGACGGCCGCGACCTCGAAGTACAGCTCCGGGACGGCCATCTCCTCGGCGGCCCGCGGCCACAGCGTGGGGGTCATGGTCATGCCGAGCTCGCCGGCGCCACCGAACAGCAGAGCCCACAGGGACCAGGCGCTCGCGGCGATGATGCCGATCGACACCAGTGTGTCCATGGTCGAGGCGCCGTGCCGGGCGGCCCGGAACGCGGCACGGTGGAACGGCCACGCGGCCCACGTGACCACGGGCAGGGCCAGCGCGGCGACGACCCACTGCCACCCGGTGAACTGGAGCGCGGGGATCATCGAGACCAGCAGCACGGGCACGGTGAGGACGGCGGCGACCCGCAGGCGGCTGCGCAGCTCGGTACCGCGCGCGTCGGTCGGGGCCGAGGTGTCCTCGGCCGGGTCCATGTCGTGGCCGGGCGCCATCGAGTGACCCGAGAGGGCGTGCTCGACGGGGTCCATGCCCTCGTGGTGCTCGTGCGGGGGGCGCACGACCGTGGCGTCGTAGCCAGCGGCGCGGACGGCGGCGACCAGCTCGTCCGTGGCGGTCGGCCCGTCCACACGGACGTGCGCCGACTCCAGCGGCAGGTTCACGGTCGCCTCGACGCCCGGCAGCCGGTTCAGCTTCTTCTCGACGCGCGCGACGCAGGAGGCGCAGGTCATGCCCTCGATCGCGAGATCGACGGTTCGTTCGCTCACAGCAACGACCTCCGCGGGGTGACGGCATAGCCGGCCTCGACGACCGCCGAGGCGACCGCGTCGTCGGCCAGGGGCGCGTCGGAGATGACCGAGACCGTCGACGACCCGCCGACGACGAGCTGGACCGTGACGTCCTTGACGCTCGGCAGGGCGGACAGCTCGGAGGTCACCGCGGAGACGCAGTGGCCGCAGGTCATGCCGTCGACGCCGAACGTGGTCGTGATGGTGCTGGTGCTCATGGGAGGTGCTCCTTCTAGCTGCGGACGAGGCGGGCGATGGCGTCGGAGGCTTCCTTCACCTTCGCCGCTCCCTCCTCGGGGGACTGGCGGGCGGCGTCGACGACGCAGTGCGCGAGGTGGTCCTCGACCAGGCCGATGCTCACGGCCTGCAGGGCCTTCGTGACGGCGGCGACCTGGGTGAGGATGTCGATGCAGTACACGTCCTCGTCGACCATCCGGGCGATGCCGCGGACCTGGCCCTCGACCCGGCGCAGGCGCTTGAGGTAGTCGTCCTTGGCGTCCGTGTAGCCGTGCATGGGGGCCTCTTTCGTCGTCGAGCGGGTGCTCTTTGCGCAACACGATACCCCCATGGGGTATTCCGGGGAGCCATCCCCGCTCCGCTGCACGGCAGAATCAGCGGCATGCGGGTCTCGGCGAAGGCGGACTATGCGGTGCGGGCGTGCGCCGAGCTGGCGGCGTCCCCTCACGGGGACCCGGTGCGGGCGGACGACCTCGCCGCCGGGCAGCAGCTCCCGGTCGCGTTCCTGGAGCGGATCCTCGGTGACCTGCGCCGCGGCGGCGTGGTGTCCAGCGTCCGTGGGCGGTCCGGCGGGTACCGGCTGGCGCGGCCCGCCGACGAGATCACGCTGGCCGACGTCATCCGCGCGGTCGACGGTCCGCTGGTCACGGTGCGCGACGAGCGGCCGACCGAGCTCGAGTACGGCGGGTCGGCGCAGGCGCTGCTGCGGGTGTGGGTCGCTCTGCGCGTGAGCGTGCGGGACGTGCTCGACCAGGTGACGCTCGCGGCGCTGGTGTCCGGGGAGCTGCCCGCGCACGTGCGTGACCTGGGCGCCCGCGAGGACGCCTGGGTCAACCCGTAGGACCTGGTCAGAGCGGCGGGGCCGCGGAGCGCCACGCGAGCAGGATCGGGACGCCCGTGAGCGCCAGCCAGCCCACGAAGACGACGGCGGCGACCACCAGCCGCGGTCGCCGTGCGGGCCGCCACGGCAGCAGCACGAACGGCGAGGCGACCACGAGGGCGCCGAGGACCAGGAACGGGACGACCTGCGCGCGCCCGGAGTCGGTGACCCCGAACCCCCCGCCCGTGC
>NZ_JBFUHU010000160.1:0-8597 GCF_056402235.1 Cellulomonas sp. P4_B5_2 | reverse complement strand
GTGACGACCCGCCGCAGGCCGCGCGTCGACCGGGCGAGCGCCGCACCGGCCCGGCGCAGGTCGGCGGGACGGCCGGAGCCGACGCCGACCAGCACGAGCCGCGGCGGGAGGCCCGACCACGGCAGGGTCACCGACGAGCCGACCGGCCGGGGCAGCTGCAGGACGTAGATGTCCCCCGCTGCGCCCGWCAGCCGTGCGCGCTCGCCGATCTCCGCGAGGTCGACCCCGTACCGCGCTGCGGCCTCGGCGGTCCCCTGGAGCGGGCGCAGCGCGTCGTCGCCCGCACGCGCCGGTGCCACCGGAACCGCGACCGCGTCGGTCGAGCCGTCGGTCAGCAGCGTCGTCGTCGCGATGCTGCCGCCGTCGACGGTCACCGCCGGGGGCGTGCGACCGATCGAGGAGCTCGTGCTTGCCCGTGCCATCGTCAGCTGACGACGGACGTCAGGGCCTCACCCAGCTCCGCGGCCTCGGTCGCGTTGAGCTCGACCACCAGCCGTCCACCGCCCTCGAGCGGCACGCGCATCACGATGCCGCGCCCCTCCTTCGTGACCTCGAGCGGGCCGTCACCGGTCCTCGGCTTCATCGCGGCCATGCGGGGCCTCTCCTTCAGCTCGTGCGTCCGGTGCGCGACTCGTGGGGGCGTTTTCACGCACCCCACGTCGGCCTCGTCTACCGGTTGTCCGCGGTCCATCCTAGTTCACCCGAGGCCCCTCACCTGTCCCGATGCCGGTCAGGCCACCGATCGGACGAACGTCCAGCAGCCGCCGCGGGCCGCCGGACCCGTCACGGGGGCCAGTCGGCCACCGGGTTGGCGTGCCACATCTGCCGGACCCACAGCACCTGGAGGCCGAGCATGAGGACGACGACCGCGCCGAACCACCACCGCCGGGCCGCGGGGGGCCGCGTGACGACGCCGGCGGTGACCGCCGCGAGGGGGAACGCCAGCAGGAGGAACCGCGCGAGGCTGCTGCCCGGCTCGACGACCGCCGCGATGTAGACGACGTAGGCGGCGGCCCACGCGTGCAGCTCGTTGCCCAGGCGCCAGGCGGCGGGCACGACGAGCACCGCGACCACGAGCGCGAAGCTGAGGACCACCACCAGCAGCGCGCGCGATCCGAACCAGAACTGCGGTACGTAGAACCAGCCACCGAACGGGGCGACCTCCCGGACGCCGCGCCACGCCTCCTGCGTCTGGAGGTACCCGTCCGGCACGCCGGTGACCCAGCCGCAGATGGCGGGCCACAGGAAGCCCGACGCGGCGGACAGGACCGCCAGCGCCCCCAGCCCCACGCCCGTGCGCCAGGTCCACGTGTCCGTCTCGCGCCGCGCGGACCACCAGCGGACCGCGGCGTGCACCACGACGACCGCGGCCATCGGCAGCGCGACCGCCCGCGTGAACCCCAGCGCGACGACGACGAGCGCCATCCACCCGTAGTCGCGGCGGATGAGCAGGAGCAGCGCGCCCGCGATGAGCAGCAGGGCGAGCGCCTCGGTGTACGCGACCTGGAGCACCGCCGCGGTGGGGAACACGCTGACCAGGGCGACCGACGCGAGCGGGAGCCCGGGCCGTGCGGCGACGGCCCGCGGTGCTCCCCGGACGACGGTCTGGTGGATCGCCAGGACCGCACCCGCGCCGAGCACCAGCGCCAGCAGGGGCGCGACGACGTCCCACGAGCCACCCGTCAGCTGCATCAGACCCCGCGCGAGCATCGGGAAGAGCGGGAAGAAGGCCCAGGCGTTCTGCTGGACCAGCCCGTCCTCCCCTCGCGGAAGCTCGGCGGGGTACCCGTTCTCCGCGACGGTGCGGTACCAGGAACCGTCGAACATGAAGCCGACGTACGGGAAGTAGTCCGGGTGCTCGGCGGTCCAGGGGTTCTGCTCCTGGACGCTCGCCACCCAGAGGAACACCACCGTCGTGAACACCCGCGCCGCGGCGTACACGGCGAGCACCTGGACCCACCAGGGCCGGCTCACCATCCACGCCCAGGCGCCGCTCGTCGTGCGTTCCGAGACGACCTCCTGCACCTCGCTCACGCCAGCCCCCTGACCGCCCGGGCGGGGGGTCGGTCCCCGCGGATGGACGCGACCATATCGAGGGTGCGCCGGGTCGCGCGCACGTCGTGAGCCCGGAACACCCGGGCGCCGAGCCACGCGGCCACCGCGGTCGCGGCGAGCGTGCCCTCGAGGCGCTCCTCGGCGGGCAGGTCGAGGGTCTCCCCCACGAAGTCCTTGCGCGACAGGGCCATGAGGACCGGGAAGCCGAGCGCCACGAGCGCCTCGGTGCGCCGGACCAGGTGCAGGGAGTGCCACGTGTTCTTGCCGAAGTCGTGCGTCGGGTCCACCAGCACGCTCGCGGGGTCGATGCCGAGCATGACGGCCCGGTGCGCCGCGGCGGACACCGTGCGGACGACGTCGTCGAGCACGCCGTCGAGCGGCACCGGACCCGGGTACTCGACCCGGAAGGGGTCGGTGCGGGGCCGGGCGCCGCCGGTGTGCGAGCACACGATGCCGAGACCGCGCTCGGCCGCGACCTCCATCAGCGCCGGGTCGTGCCCGGCCCACGTGTCGTTGACCAGGTCGACGCCCTCGTCGGCGGCCGCGCGCGCCACCTCCGCGCGCCAGGTGTCGACGCTGACCAGCAGGTCCGGGTGCCGGGCACGCACCCGCCTGACCAGGGGGATCACGCGCGCGATCTCCTCGTCGACCTCCACCCGCGGTCCGCGGCCGGCCCGCACCCCGCCGAGGTCGACGATGTCGGCGCCCTCGTCGACGGCGCGAGCGACTGCCTCGTCGGCCGACGCGTCGTCGTGCCGGGCGGGGGCGTAGAACGAGTCCGGCGTCCGGTTGACGACCGCCATGACGACCGGCCGGTCGGGTCCGATCTCGCGCCCGCGGAGGCGCAGGACGGCGCCGGCCGGGGGCGTCGTCACCGGCCCGAGTCCTCGGCAGCCCGTTCCGCGCGGGCGTTCGCGACGGCGGCCGCCTCCTCCGCCGCCCGCAGCTCCGCACCGCGCTCGAGCACGATCTTCACGGCCTCCTCGGCGGTGTCGACGACCTGCAGCAGCTCGAGGTCGGCGGCCGAGATCATGCCGCGGTCCAGCACCGTGCTGCCCACCCAGTCGAGCAGGCCCTGCCAGTAGTCGCGGCCGACCAGCACGATCGGGAAGCTGATCACCTTGTGCGTCTGCACCAGGGTCATGGCCTCGAAGAGCTCGTCGAACGTGCCGAACCCGCCGGGCAGCACCACGAAGCCCTCGGAGTACTTCACGAACATCGTCTTGCGCGCGAAGAAGTACCGGAAGTTCACGCCGAGCTCGACGTACTTGTTCATGCCCTGCTCGAAGGGCAGCTCGATGCCGAGCCCGACCGACAGCCCACCCGCCTCGAGCGCACCCCGGTTGGCGGCCTCCATGATCCCCGGACCGCCGCCGGTGATCACCGCGTACCCCGACTCGACCAGCAGCCGGGCGACCTCCGTGCCGAGCGCGTAGTCGGGGTGGTCCACGGGCACGCGAGCAGAGCCGAACACGCTCACCGCCGGACCGACCTCGGCCAGCGCGCCGAACCCCTCGACGAACTCGCTCTGGATCCGCATCACGCGCCACGGGTCTCCGTGCACCCAGTCGGCGCTGCCGTGGCCGCTCAGCAGGCGCTGGTCGGAGGTGGTCTTCGGGATCTGCTCGCCGCGCAGCAGGACCGGACCCTTCCGGTAGCCGTGGCCGGGCGCGGACACACCGTCGTCGCTCATGGCCCCGACTCTAGGTCGGTCGGGGCGCCGCTGCGGACGAGTCGCCCGACGTTCACCTCATGCGGTCAGCCACGCCCGCAGGGCCGCGTGCGCCAGGGTGATCTGGCCGACCGGGCAGTGCTCGTCGTCCTTGTGCGCCAGCAGCGGGTCACCGGGGCCGAAGTTCACCGCGGGCACCCCCAGCTCGGAGAACCGGGCGACGTCCGTCCAGCCGTACTTCGCCGCGGGCACACCGCCCGTCACCCCGAGCACCGCCCGCGCGAAGTCCTGCGCCGCCGGGGCGTCGAGGCCCGGTCGCGCGCCCGGGGCGGCGTCGACGATCTCGACGTCGTACCCGTCGAACAGCTCCCGCACGTGCGCAGCTGCCTGCTCGACCGAGGCCGACGGGGCGAACCGGTAGTTCACCGTGACGACACAGGCATCGGGGATGACGTTCGCCGCGGTGCCGCCGGAGATGAGGACCGCGTTCAGGCCCTCGCGGAACACGAGCCCGTCGACCTCGACCTCCGCGGGCGTGTACGCCTCGAGCCGCCGCAGCACCTCGCCGGCGGCGTGGATCGCGTTGCGGCCCATCCACGCCCGCGCCGAGTGGGCGGCCACGCCCGCCAGCCGGACCTCCGCCCGCAGGGTGCCGTTGCAGCCACCCTCGAGGCCTCCGTTGGTCGGCTCGCACAGGACGGCGAAGTCGCCCGCCACCCAGTCAGGGTGGTTCTGCACGAGCCGCCCGAGGCCGCTGAGGTCGGCCGCGACCTCCTCGTGGTCGTAGAACACCCAGGTGACGTCGTGCGTGGGCTCCGTCAGCTCGGCCGCGAGCGCGAGCTGAACGGCCACCCCGGCCTTCATGTCCACGGTGCCGCGACCCCACAGCTCGGCCAGCGCGCCCTCCCCGATGAGCCGCGTCGGCAGGTTGTCCGCGATGGGCACCGTGTCGAGATGCCCCGCGATGACGACGCGCGACGGACGTCCCGTCTGCGTGCGCGCGACGACCGCGTCGCCGTCGCGCAGCACCTCCAGGTGGCCGTACCGGGACAGCGCGTCCTCGACGGCGTCGGCGATCGCGCGCTCGTCGCCGCTGACGGACGGCAGGTCGCACAGGGCGCGGGTGAGGGACAGGAGATCGGTACCGAGGTCGAGGGTCGCCACGTCGCGACCCTAGCCCGCTCCGCCGTTGACCTAGGGTTGTCGCCATGACTGCACGGACGGCCTGGGGCTTCGGCCTGGCCACGGTGACCGACGACGGCACGACGCTGGACGTCTGGTACCCCTCGCCGGCCCTCGGTGCGCCCGACGACGACGCCACCGCACCGCCGTCGCTCACCGCGGCCGAGCGCGTCGACGAGGCCCGCGGCGTCCGCGTCGTGGTGGTGCGCACCGTCTCCGACCTGGACGCCCCGCTGGTGGACACCGCCGACGCCTACCTGCGCCTGCACCTGCTCTCGCACCGCCTGGTGCAGCCGCACGGCCAGAACCTCGAAGGCCTGTTCGGCGTCCTGCCCAACGTGGTCTGGACCGACCGCGGACCGTGCGCGGTCGACGGCTTCGAGGAGACGCGCGGTCGCATCCGCGCGGCCACCGGCGTGCCCCCCACCGTGCTCAGCGTCGACAAGTTCCCGCGGATGGTCGACTACGTGCTGCCGTCGGGCGTGCGGATCGCCGACGCCGACCGGGTCCGGCTCGGCGCGCACCTGGCGGCCGGCACCACCGTCATGCACGAGGGCTTCGTCAACTTCAACGCCGGCACGCTGGGCACGTCGATGATCGAGGGCCGCGTCTCCGCGGGCGTCGTCGTCGGCGACGGCTCGGACATCGGCGGGGGCGCCTCGATCATGGGCACCCTGTCCGGCGGCGGGCGCGAGGTCGTCTCCATCGGCTCGCGCACCCTGCTCGGCGCGAACGCCGGTATCGGCATCCCGCTCGGCGACGACTGCGTGGTCGAGGCCGGGCTCTACGTCACGGCCGGCACCAAGGTGTCGCTCGTCGGCTTCGAGGACGCGCCCCGCGTCGTCAAGGCCCGCGACCTGGCCGGACGCGACGGCGTGCTGTTCCGCCGCAACTCCCTGACCGGCGGCGTCGAGGCCGTCGCGCGCGCCGGGTCCGGTGTGCAGCTGAACGCGACGCTGCACGCCAACGAGTGAGCGCACGACGCCGGCGCCGCGCACGGCGGGCCGGGTTCGCCGTCGCCGCGGCCTCGGCCGTGCTGGTCGCGGGCATCGTCGGCGTGGTCGTCACGCTGAACCGCATGCACCCCGGACCGCCCACGGTCGAACGGTGCGTCGCCCAGCTCGACGGCACGGCGTGGTCCCTCAGCCCTGACCAGGCCCAGAACGCCGCCCTCATCGCCGCGACCGGCGTGCAGCGCGGACTGCCCGCCCGGGCCGTGACGATCGCGCTGGCCACCGCCCTGCAGGAGTCCAGGCTGGTCAACATCACCTACGGCGACCGCGACTCCCTCGGGCTGTTCCAGCAGCGCCCGTCGCAGGGCTGGGGAACCGCCGAGCAGGTGCAGGACCCCGTCTACGCGACCGGCCGCTTCTACGACGGCCTCGTCACCATCGACGGGTACGAGGACCTGCCCATCACCGAGGCCGCCCAGGCCGTGCAGCGCTCCGGCTTCCCCGATGCGTACGCGCAGCACGAGACGCGGTCGCGGGCGTGGGCGTCGGCCCTCACGGGATGGTCCCCGGCGACCCTGACCTGCGACCTGCACGACCCCGACCCGGCGGCCTCGTCGGCCGACGCGGTCGTCGCACGGGTGCAGCGCGACCTCGGCCCGCTCCCGGTCACCGCCGACGCCACGGGCGCCCTGGTGGTCGACACCTCGATGTTCGGGGCCGCGCAGGACCGTGCCCGGCTCGACTGGGCGGTCGCGCAGTGGGCGGTGTCCGTGGCCCAGCCGCTGCAGCTGACGTCCGTGACCGTCGCCGACCGCACCTGGGACCGCGACAGCGGCACGTGGGAGCCGACGACCGGCGAGCCGCTCCCCGCGGGGACCGTGCGGCTCACCCGCGCGAGCTAGCGGGCGTCGGCCTCGACGTAGTCACGGGCCGTCGCACCCGTGTAGATCTGCCGCGGACGGCCGATCTTCGTCTGCGGGTCCGTCATCATCTCGCGCCACTGCGCGATCCAGCCGGGCATCCGGCCGAGCGCGAAGAGCGGCGTGAACATCTCCTCGGAGAAGCCCATCGCCTTGTAGATGAGGCCGGTGTAGAAGTCGACGTTCGGGTACAGCTTGCGCKMGATGAAGTAGTCGTCGGAGAGGGCGATCTCCTCCAGGCCACGGGCCAGGTCCAGCAGCTCGTCGTTGTGGCCGAGGGCCTCGAGGACGGAGTCGGCGCTCTTCTTCACGATGGCGGCGCGGGGGTCGTAGTTCTTGTAGACCCGGTGCCCGAAGCCCATGAGGCGGACCCCGGGCTCCTTGTCCTTCACGCGCTTCATGAAGTCGGTGGCGTCGCCGCCGTTGGCCTGGATCTCCGTGAGCATCTTCAGCACGGCCTCGTTGGCCCCGCCGTGCAGCGGCCCCGACAGGGCGTTGATGCCGGCCGCGACGGACGCGTACAGGTTGGCCTGGCTGGAGCCGACGATGCGCACGGTCGACGTCGAGCAGTTCTGCTCGTGGTCGGCGTGGAGGATGAGCAGCTGGTCGAGGGCCGACACGACGACCGGGTCGGCCTCGTACTGCTGGTACGGCACGGCGAACGTCATGCGCAGGAAGTCCTCGACGTACCCGCGGGAGTAGTCGGGGTACAGCAGCGGCTCGCCCTTGGACGCGCGGTGCACGTAGGACGTGATGGTCCGCGTCTTGGCCAGGATCAGCACGGTGGCCAGCTCGACCGTCTCCGGGTCGAAGGGGTCCAGCGACTCCGGGTAGAACGTGGACAGCGCGTTGATCGCCGACGACATGACGGCCATCGGGTGCGCGTGGCGCGGGAACGTCCCCATGAACGTGCGGAAGTCCTCATGCACCAGCGTGTGGCGGTTGACCCGCTCCTCGAACGCGTCGAGCTCCGCGGGCGTCGGCAGCGCGCCGTGGATCAGCAGGTACGCGACCTCGAGGAACGTGGAGTGCTCGGCCAGCTGCTCGATCGGGTACCCGCGGTAGCGCAGGATGCCCTCGTCGCCGTCGATGTAGGTGATCTTCGACTCRCAGGACGCCGTGTTCATGAACCCCGGGTCCACGGTGACCAGGCCCGTGTCGCGCAGCAGCGAGGAGACGACGATGCCGTCGTTGCCCTCGGATGCGGTCACGATCGGCAGGTCCTTCGACTGTCCGTCGACGATCAGCTGGACCGGCGCGGTGACGACGTCCGACATGGTGTTCCTCTCCTGCGACGTCCGTCCTTGCGGGGGGTCCCGCGCGTCCGGTCATCAGCGACGACGGCCTGATGGGCGTGCGCGTGCGCGCCCTCGTTGGCGTGGATCGACGGTACCCGCGCTTGGCCGGGCGTGACCAATCCTCGATGAGACGTTGGTGCTGGTGTGACCACGATCACACGTTCGAGCTCACGCCCCCGACAGCCGGGCGGCCGCCTCGGCGATCCGCTCGTCCGGCGCCGTCAGGGCGACCCGCACGTGGACCGGATCCCCGTAGAACGCGCCCGGCGCGACGAGGATTCCGAGCCCCGCCAGGTCCGCGACCGTGGCCCAGCTGTCCTGGTCACCGGCCTCCGGGCGGACCCAGAGGTACAGCCCGGCGTGCGAGCGGTCGACCGCGTAGCCCGCGCTCTCGAACGCCGCCCGCAGCACCCGGCGCCGACGCCCGTAGACGGTCCGCTGCGCCTCGACGTGCGCGTCGTCGGCCAGCGCCGCGGTCATGGCCGCCTGCACCGGGCCGGGCACGATCATCCCGGCG
>NZ_JBFUHU010000159.1:0-16180 GCF_056402235.1 Cellulomonas sp. P4_B5_2 | reverse complement strand
ACACGGCCGTGACGGCCGCCGTGGGGCGCGTGCTGGACGCGGTCCGGATGGCGGGGACCGAGACCGTCGCGCTCCCGGCGACCCCGGTCGGGCTGCTCGTCGCCCTCACGGTCTGCCTGACGCCGTCGGCGGACACCGCGACCGCACGCGTCCGGATCCTCGCGGCCCTGCGGCCGGGGCGCCCGGACGCGGTCTTCGACCCGGAGCAGCTGGCGCTCGGCACCGCGCTGCACGTCTCGGCGGTCGTGGCACGGGTCGCGGCGGTGCCCGGCGTCGACGCGGTGCGCGTCACGCAGGCCCGGCGGCTCTCCGACCCACCCGGCACGCTCGAGGGGGTCCTCGTCATGGGTCCGGCCGAGATCCCGGTGTGCGACGACGATCCCGCGGCGCCGGACCGCGGGCGCATCGAGCTGAGCATCGAGGGTGGACGATGAGTGCGCCCGAGCCCCGTCCGCTGGTCCCGCGGCCGGACCCGCCCCCTGGCCTCTCCCGCCTGCGCCGGCGCCTCGCCGACCGCGACGAGCTGCGGGACGCGCTGCTCGCGGCGACCGCCGAGGTGCACACCGGGACGGGGCCCACCCTCGGATCCCGTCTGGACGTGGCCGGCGACCCGGCGGTCGTCCTCGTCGCGGAGCTGTGGGCGCGCGTCGCCGACTCCGTCGCCGCGCACACCGAGCTCACCGCAGGGGAGCGCTACCTCGGCACGGCGCAGGACTGGACGGACCTGCGCCGCACCACCGACCTGCTGGGCTACCGGCCCGCCCAGCGCGTGGCGGCGCGCGGCTGGGTGCGCTGCACGACCGACGCGGGCGCGAGCCCCTCGGTCCCGGCGGGCACGCGCGTCCAGGCACCCGGCACCGCCACCACCGAGGCCCAGACGTTCGAGACGATCGCCGACACCGCGCTGCGCGCCGACTGGGCGCAGCTGGCCGTCACCGCCGTCCCGAGCCCGCAGGCGCCCCCCGGACGTGCGCTCCGGCTCCTCGCCGACCCGGGCTACTCGGCGGGCGACCGCGTGCTCCTCGTCGCCGAGAGGCCCACGACCTACGTCGCGATGCCGACCGTGTGGGGGGCGTGGCTGCACTGGCTCGGGGTCGTCCTCAGCGGCGCGACCGCCACGCGAACCGTCCGCGGGACCGTCCGGATCACCAAGCGCACGGACGACCTCGGGGCGTGCCTGCTCACCACCGACCGGCAGCTCGACACGCTCCTGGCACCCGCTCCGGGCACCACGTACGCCGCCTACCGGGTGCGCGCGACGCTCGCGCTGGCCCACCGCCTCGAGAAGCTCTCGTACGTGACGACGGCAGGTGCCGCTGCCGCCGCAGCGGTGGACTACGGCAGCGAGCCGGCCCCGGTGACCGCCACGCAGCTGCTCGTGGTGGACGCGAGCGCAGTCACGCCCGGCGTGGGCATCGTCGTGTGGAACGCCTCGCGTGCGCACGTGACCACCGTGAGCGGCGTCGACGTCCTCGCGTGGTCGGTGGCTCCGGGGACCAAGCACCAGGTGGGGCGCGTGACGCTGGCCCAGGAGCTGCCGGAGGCACTGCGGAACCCGAGCGTCGAGGTGGCGCTCGTGGACCCGCGCGTCGTCGCGCAGCACCACGAGCTGCCGCCCCTGGCCCCGGGCGTGCGGCGGCTGCGGATCCACCCGCGGCCCGCGGCGGTCCCGGGGCGCCTGGCGGTGCACACCTCTGCCGGCTGGGAGCTGGCGTCGTGCTCGCTCGACGCCGAGGACACGCCCACCGACGAGGGCGGGATGCTCCTCGTGCTGGGGACGCCGTTCACGGGGACCGCGGCGACGGCCGAGGCCACGRCCAACCTGGTCGCCGTGCGCCACGGCACCACGACGCGCGGACCGCTGACCACGACCGGCGGCACCAGCGTGGTCCCGGGCCCGGTGACGGGTGACGTCGCGCCCTCGGGCGAGGTGACGAGCAGCCTGTCCGTCCGCGTGGACGGCGTCGAGCTCAGCGAGGTCGGCAGCCTTTACGGTCGCGGCCCGGGGGAGCAGGTGTTCAGCACCCGGCTGGCCGCGGACGGCCGGCTCGTCCTGCAGTTCGGCGACGGTGTCGCGGGCGCCCTGCCGCGAGGCGACGTGGCAGGCACGTGGCGCGTCGGGGGCGGCCTGGGCGGCGAGCTCGACGCCACCCGGATCGACACCCTGCTGGGCAGCGTCAAGGGCGTCCGCAAGGTCGCCGGGGTCGGCCGGACGACGGGTGCCGCGGACCAGGAGGAGCCGCTGCGCATGCGCCGCGGGGCGGCCGCCCGGGTGCGCGCGCTCGACCGGGTGGTCTCGATGACCGATCTCGCCGACCTGGCACTGACCGTCCCCGGCACCAGCCATGCGGCCGCGTGGCGCGGTGCCGGACCCGCCGGCTGCCCCTGCCGGCGCGTCGGCCTGCACGTGGCGTCCCTGCGACTGACGTCCACGGGCGTGCGCGCACCGCTCGCGGCGGAGCTGGCGTCCATGGCGGGCTACCTCGACGCGCGCCGCGACACGACCGTGGCCCTGTGCGTCTGCGCCGGGGTCGCGAGCGCGGTCCGCGTCACGATCACGGTCGCGGTCGACCCGCGCCGCGAGCGGGAGGCGGTCCGTGCCGCAGTGGCGGCCGTGCTGACGGATCGGGCCGGGCCGCTGGCTCCGCAGCCGCGCGAGCTCGGCGTCCCGCTCGACGCCAGCGACGTGATGGCCGTCGTGCACACCGTCCCCGGGGTGCTCGGCGTGCTGGCGCTCGTCGTCGCGCCGGGGGTGCGCGCCCCCTCCGCGGCCGAGGCGGCGATCGCCCGCACGCCCGCGCAGCGCTACGAGCTGCTCAGCGTCGGCGACGTGAGGGTGGTGGTCGCGTGAGCCCCGACCTGCCGTCCCCGCGGTTCCTGCGGATGCTGCCGCCGGCAGCGCTCCAGCCGTGGCCGCCCCAGGACCCGACGCCGCCGGTGCTCGCGCTGCTCGCCGCCCTCGAGGAGCAGTGGCTGCTCCTGGCGGCAGACGTCGACTCGGTGCTCGACGACGCGTGGCCGGACAGCGCGGCCGAGTGGGCCCTGCCGTACCTCGCGGCCCTGCTCGGCCTGCCGCCCGACGCCGCACGCCGGGAGATCGCGTACGCGACCGCCCTGCGGCGTCGCAAGGGCACACCGGGGTCGGTCGAGGACTTCGCCGAGGTCGTCACCGGCTGGCCCACCCGCGTCGTCGAGGGATGGACGGCGACGGTGTGGACGCAGCAGCTGCGCCATCCCGTGCTGCGCACCGCGTCGCTCGACCTCCGCCGGGGCGAGCACCTGCTGCTGGGCACCGGCCTCGACCCCGCACGCCGGTCGGTGACCCCGGGCGGGCCGTACCACCCCGCCGCGGTCACCGCCCGGGTGCACCCGTGGCAGGTGCTGGGCTACGAGGACGTGCAGGTGGCCCCCCTCGGTGGCGGACGGTTCGCGCTGCACCCGCTGGGCGCCGCCGCACCCCTGTACCTGCGCCCGCGCCCGCTGCAGATCGCCAGCGACGCCGAGGACGAGCGCCCGCCCGGCGTGCCACCGGAGCCACGCGGCCCGCGGCAGGCGGGGGCGCTCCCCGTGCGCGCGACGTGGCGGGTCGTCGACGCCCTCGGTGACGTGAGCTACGGGCCCGTGTGGGCCCTCGGCGTCGACCATCCCCTCACGCGCGACGACGCCGGCGGGCCCGCGCTCCTGCGCCTGACCGTCGACGGCACCCCGCTGCCGTGGTCCCGGATCGGCCTCACGGGGCTGCCCGCCGTCGGCGCCCCCGCGCCCCTGGCCGGGCAGGTGCTCGTGGACCCCGCGCGCGGCGTCGTCGTCCCCGCGGCCGACGTGACGGGCACCCTGCGAGCCACGTTCTACCGCGCGGTCCCTGGACGCCTGGGGCCCGCGGCGAGCACGGCACAGCTGCGCGACGACGTCGGCGTGGTGGTCGTCGTCGACCCCTCGGGCGGGCCGCACCCGCCCGGGCAGACGGTGGTCGCGACGCTCGCCGCGGCGTTCGCCACCGCGACGGCGGCGACGGTCTCCACGAGCGAGCCGGACGCACCGCAGGTGGAGATCCGCCTGCTGACCAGCGACCGGCTCGCGGCCCCGGCAGCCCCCGTCACGGGCGCGCCGGCGCGGCGGCGGTGGCGGGTCGTCGCGCCCGTCGGCGCCACGCCCGTGGTCGTGGGCGACCTCGACCTGCGGCTCACCGGCGTCGAGGTGGAGCTCTCGGGCTTCTTCCTCGACGGTGACCTGCGCGTGGGCCCCACGATGGCGGCGGTCGACCTCGTCGGGCTCACTCTCGACACGACGTCGGGCGGAGCCGTCGTGCTCGACCCGACCGCGTGGACGACACGGCTCACCGCCAGCCGCTGCCTGCTGGGACCCGTCCGCGCGGACCTGTCGGCGTTCCCGATCGAGCTCGTCGACTGCGTGGTCGACGGGTTCGGCGCGGCGAGCATGCCCTGCGGTGGCGCCCCGGGAGGCACCCCCGGTCGGCCTGCGCTGGCGCCCGCCGACCGCTTCCCGCCCGACCTCGTCGCCACGGGCGTGACGTTCGTCGGCCCGGTGGGCGCGGGTCAGGTCTGGGTCACGGACTGCCTCTTCACCGCCGCGCTGCGGTCGACGGTGACGTCGACCGGGTGCGTGCGGCACTGCCACCTCGGCCCGGTCGACGAGCCGCAGTCGCACCCGCCGGGCTACCGCTGCCTGACGGGGCCGCTCCCGCGGATGGGCGGGCTGGGCCTCGACTCGGCCGGGTACTGGGCGCCCGTGCTCGGCAGCCCGGGGTCGGTCCGGGACGGGCCACCGCACGCGCTCCTCACGGGCGCGAGCGACGGCGGCGAGATCGGCGCCTACCACCACGCACGTCGTGGACCGCTCGCCCTGCGTCTGGGCCAGCGGCTGCACGAGACGACCCCGATGACGGTGCACCCGCACCTGAGCCTCGCGCACCCGGAGGACTGACATGACCGGCGACTTCACGAGCGTGCCGCTACGGTCCGCGGACCGGTGGACCTCCGCACGGATGCAGCAGGGCCGCGTCCTGCTGGACACCGACTGGAACCTCAGCCTCGACGGGTCGGCCCGCGACGCACGACGGCTCGCGCGCGACGCCATCGGCTTCGCCGGCGTGCCGCGCGGGAGCAGCGCGTTCCGGGTCGACGTCGTCGGCGGCCGGCTGCGGATCCAGCCCGGGGTGATGTGGGTCGACGGGCTCGCGGCGCGCAACGACGCCGAGCTGCCGTACGCCGGGCAGCCCAACATCCCGGCCCTGCCCGCGACGGGGCTGGCGATCCTGTACCTCGACGCGTTCGTCGAGGAGGTCCAGGCGGCGGAGGACGAGTCGCTGCTCGACCCGGCGCTCGACGGCGTGGACACGACCACCCGGACGCGCGTCGGCTGGCGCGTCCGTGCGGTCCCGACGACGTCACCCGAGTGCGGGTCCGCGCCCCTGCCCGCCCCGCTCAGCACGGGCACGCTCGACGTCACCCGCACGTCCGCGCCGGCCAGCGCGGACCCGTGCGCACCTCCGGACGACCCGCGCAGCAAGCTCCCGGACGGCCTCCTGCGGATCGAGGTGATCGACGGCGGCACGGAGAGCACGGCACGGTTCGCCTGGTCGTTCGCGGACGGTGGCGACGCCGTCGCCGCCACGGTGGCCGGCACGGCGGTGACCCTGGTCCCGTCACCTGCGGTCGCGTTCCGACCGGGTGACCTCGTGGAGGTGTCGACGCTCGACCGGCGCGCCGACCGGCGTGACCACGGAGCCCTCCACGTGGTCTCGGTGGTGACGCCGGGCGCGGGCGGCGATCGCGTCACTCTCGCGACCGCGAGCCCGGTCACCGGCACCCTCCCCGGAACGTGCTTGCGCCGCTGGGACGGCCAGGTGGTCGGCGCGGCCGGCGGGGTGACCGCCACCCTCGGCGGCGCCGACGTCGGCATCGCGTTCACCGCGCACCCCGGCACGTACCTCCCCGGCGACTGGTGGGGCAGCCGGGTCCGTGGCAGCGCCTCCGACGCGGTGGAGACGCGGACGGCAGCCGCCCCCGACGGCGCGGTGCACGCGTGCGCACCCCTCGCGGTCGTCGACCTCGACTCGATGACGGTGCTCGTGGACTGCCGGCGCACCTTCCCTTCCCTCGTCGACCTCCGCTGCGGCACGTGCACGGTCGTGGCCTTTCCCGGCGACGACCTGCAGGCTGCGCTCGACGCGCTGCCCGACGACGGCGGCAAGCTGTGCCTCGCAGCGGGCACGTACCCGCTGCGCGCACCCCTGACCGTGACCGGCAAGCGGCGCATCGTCGTCGAGGGGGTCGGACCGGCGACGGTGCTCGTCGCCCGGCGGCACGAGGCGGTCCTCGTCGCGAGCGACTGCCGCGACGTGGAGGTCTCCCGCCTCCGTGTCGAGTCCGCGCTGCCGCGCGAGTCACCTCCGGGCCAGGAGCACCTGCTGGGCGCGCTGACGTTCCTGGGCGGCGACCGCATCCGGGTCCACGACTGCCAGGTCCACTGTCCCGACGGTCGTGCGCGCGCGCAGTCCGGCATCTACGTCGCGCCCGGCACGGAGGAGGGTCACCTGGGGGATCCCGGCTCGGTGGAGATCCGGGGCAACCGTCTCGAGATCGGCGACCAGCAGGTCGGCGTGCTCATCGCCTCCGCCCAGCGCTCGACGGTCGTCGACAACGACGTGGTGCTCTCGGCGTCCACGCGACCGCCGAACGACTCCGTCCACCGCCTGGTCGCCCGCGAGCTCGGACGGTTCGTCGCGCGCCACCTCGTCATCGACGACGAGGTGGGCCGGCCGGACCCGACGACGGGTGCTGCGGGTGGGGGTTCGGGTCGCGTCATCGCCCTGCCGGACGGGCGCGAGCTGCGCGCGACCGGCGCGGCGGACGTGCGGCGGGTCGCTGCGGAGTGGGCGAAGCGGACGACGACCGGACGGCTCGTGCGCGAACGTTCCGTGCGCGAGGCGCTCACGCGCTTCACGGTCGCGACGCTGACCGAGGGCCACGAGGTGGCTGTCGGCACCGCGGCCGGCCGCTTCCTCGCCGCCGCCGTCAAGGACGTCCGGGCGATCGGCCAGGGCATCGTGGTTGGCGGCTCGCGCGCGGACCTCGTGACGATCGAGCGCAACGCGGTGATCGGGGCGGTGCAGGGCATCCACGTGGGGCTGAAGGCACCGGGCCGGGACCGGCTCGTCGCCGAGCGCGTGGTGGTGAGCGGCAACAACGTCGTCTGCCGGGTGCCGTGGTTCTGGACCCGGCAGCGCCACGCGATCTACGTGGGCAACGTCGACAGCCTCACGATGGTGGACAACCACGCGGCGCTGACCAGGACCGGAGGGTCGACCGACGGGTCGGCGGTCGATGCCGTGCGCGTCTGGGGCGAGCTCGGCGCGTTCCTCCTGGTCCGCGGCCTGGACCTCACCGGTGACTTCCGGACCGGCGTGCTGGTCACGGACGTTGGACCCGGCCGCAACCGCCTGCTGCGGCACGTCAGCGACGTGCTGAACCTCGACGGGTTCCAGGCGTTCGACGTGCCGCCGTCCGTGACGACGGAGCGTTGCGTGCCGTGAGGCCCGGGTCTAGCGTGGAGTCTTCGGGCGCCCTTCGCTCATGTCAGGGTCCGCCGAAGAGCACGAGGTTCAGTGGGAGCCCGAGGGCGTTGATCTCGGTGTCGAGCGCGAACCAGAGGTCGCCCCTCTCCTGCGGCGTCATCACGTTGTTCGGGATCCCGTTGATGGCGTTGCGCAGCAGGTCACGGGCATCCCCGAGCGTCGTGCGCTGCCCCGTGGCGACCCGCTGGTTCCACTGGGGGATCCAGCCCTGGTCGTACGCGCTGTGCACCGGCGGGCGCAGCAGGATCGCGAGCGCGCGTCCCGGGCTGTAGGCGCCGGGCCGTACCGCGTTGATCGCCGCCCCGATGGTCTGGGCGAGGACGTGGGCCGACTCGAAGTCGGCTCCGGTGACACCCGCGGCGGCGCGGACGCGCGGTGACGACGAGTGGGTTCCCGCCATGGTGCGCACACCCGGGATCTGGCTGGCCTCGAGCGCGGCCACGGGCGCCGACCGCAGCGGCGTCGACGGAGCCGTCGCCTGGTTCACGCCCGCGAAGCTGGTCTCGCTCTGCGCCGTGGTGCCCACCTGCTGCGACGCGACGGCGGACGCCGCCTGCGACACGGCGACGGGCGCGACCGGGGTCTGCGCGGTGGTGGCGACGGGGGTCGCGACCGGCGGGGTCGTCGTGGGCGCCGTCGTCGTCGGTGCCGTCGTCGTGGGCGCCGTCGTCGCTGCCGTCGTCGTGGGTGCGGTCGTCGTGGGCGCCGTGGTGGTGGCTGCCGGGACCGGCGCCTGCTGCACCGGCGGCTGGACCGTGCTCGACGAGACGGAGCCTGCCCCGGTGCGCGGGTCGCTCAGGCTGTACGAGCCTCCGGTCTCTGCCATCCGGAACGCCGGCGACGCGTTGGCGAGCCCCATCGCCCCCGCCATCGCGTACGCGCGCCCCGTCTGCATCGCCGACCGCCCGAACTCGAACGCGCGTGCCTMGCCGGGGGTGTAGCCGCGGGCGTCGCGGGGGGCCGCGGCCCGCTCGCTGGCCTGCAGGCGACCCGCGCTGCCCACGGCCAGGGCCACCGCGCTCGACTGGGCGGCCTGCGACCAGTCCCCCGTCTCGAGGTACCGGACGCCGCCCGCCGCGAGCGTGGGCGCGCCGACGCCCAGCGCGTACTGGGCCGCGGGCGAGCCGAGCGTCCGGGCGACGGCACCGGTGCCCCCGCCGAAGGCGCCGAGCCCGAGCCCGGTCAGCCCGCCCTGGAGAGCCATCTCGGAGCGGGTCCGGCCCTCCGGCGGCTCCTGCAGCAGGCCGCTCGCGGTGCCGCCCAGTCCGCCCCCCACGCCTTGGGAGACCGCTCCCCGCCACAGGTTCTGCCCGACCGACAGACCCTCCGCGCCCAGTCCGAGGTTGCGCGCGAGGCCGAAGGAGGCACCGCCGCCGAGCCCGATCGCCGCACCCTGCTTGCCGACGCGGATGCCCTCGTCCAGCCCGGTGCCCAGGGACTGCTCGACGCTGCGCCCCGCCGCGAGCTCACCCCCGGCGCCGCCGACGAAACCCATGCCGAACCCGCCGGCCCCGACGACCCCGCTCGTGCCGACCGCCGTCAGGCCCGTCGCGAGCAGGCCCGTCGCGCCCGTCCCCGCGACCCCCGCGGCCACCACGGGCGCCGCGACGATGGCGAGGATCGACAGGGCGATCGCCGCGGAGAGGTTGCGGGTGATCGTCAGACCCTGCACGACCGTGCCGGCCGCAGCCACGGCACGGTCGATGCCGGCCAGCACGATGCGTTGGGCCTCGTCGGCCTTCTCCACGGCGGTCAGGACGGCGTCGCCCATCGCCTCGAGCGAGCCTCGCTCCTGCGCGGAACGCATCCGGCTCAGCGCGATGTTCGAGTCGGAGAGCGGATCCAGCATGCGGGACTGGACGTCCACCGGGTCCTCGCCGCTCACCAGGCTCACCACGAACCCGACGTAGGGCTGATCCTCGTAGTTGAGCCGCATGTGCTCGCCCATGCGGAACTGGCTGCTCTCGTTGAGCTGGCGCGCCTGCCGCGCGGCCTCCGTGAGCGCGGCGAGCGCCTGCGCCCGCACCCGGTCCGCGGTCTCCTGCGGGAAGACGATGAGCTCCCCGCCCTGCATGACGTACGCCATCCCCGGCTGCTCCTGGTACGGCCGGATCGAGTCGATCATCGCGAGGTTCGTCAGCAGGCCCGTGCGGCCCCCCGCCGACGACGGCGAGAGAGCCTGGGTCAGCCGTGCCTGACGCCGCTCCGCGCTGGCGCCCGCGAGGTCCGCCGCCAGGCCGGGCGCCAGGGTGGCGAGCTCCTGCCGCAGGATCGACCGGTCCGCGCGCGTCAGGTCGGGGCGCTGCAACCACGACKAGATCCGGTCCACCTCGGCGCGGATCTCCGCGGGATCGGTCAGCTGCGTGCTCGTCTGCTCCCGCAGCACGCGGGGCATCTCGGTCTGCGCCGGCAGCTGGTCGGGTGCGGCGCCCGCTCGCCCGCGTCCTCGCCTGCCGCGCGGCCGTGGCCGGTCCGGCGCCTGCATCGCGCCCTGACGCCGGCGCAGCTCGGCGGTGATCGCCTCCTTCGCCTCGCGCATCCGGTCGTCCTCGGGGGAGCTCTCGACCTGGCGACCCAGCCACTCGTCGACCGCGTTGAGCTCGTCGAGCAGCTCGCTGTAGCCGTAGGCGCGGACGTCGGGGGTCGACTGGAGCCAGTCCGTCGCCGCGTGGGCCACGTAGGCCGCACCCGTCCCCAGGAGCGCTCCGGGCGCCGCGGTGCCGGCGTCGAACCCGCGGGCCTGGTGCTCCGCCTGCGTCGGCGTCGCGGCACCCGGTCGCGCCTGCTGGGCGGCATGGACCAGCTCGTGCGTGAGAAGCCGCTGCGGCACCTCCTGCCCCGGCCCGACGGCGACGGCCACGTCGTCACCGAGCGTGAAGGCCGAGGCGCCGGCCGCGCGAGCGGCGACGCGCACGAGCGGACCGGTGTGCAGCCGGACTGCGGAGAGGTCGGCGCCTGTCGCCCGTTCGACGCGTGCGCGGGCCGTCGGGTCGACCGGTCGGCCGGGCCCGGAGACGGCGCGGGCGGCGAACCGGTCGAGCTCGTGCTCCTGCCCGTGCCGGCGGTGGGGTGTCGGGGAGGTCTCACGCTCGTGCGACGGCTGCCGGGCGTCGCGCGCGGTGCTCGGCTCCGGCGTCGCGACTGCGTGCGAGTAGGCCACGGAGAGCTCCGTCCTGTCCCGACCCATCGTCCCGCTGCACAGGTCGCGGCACAACGGTCAGGGGTTCCGCCGACGAGCGGGGGCGGCGAACCGAGGCGGGGTGTCACACGCACGCACCGGTCGGTGTCTCCATGTCGAACCATCGACCAAGGAGCAGCCATGACCCCCCAGAACCGTGTCCCCCCGACCGAGATCACCGGCGCCTACGGTGCGGTCGTGAAGCTCGCCGCCCGCAAGATGCTGGGTCAGGTGCCCGACTCCTTGGGAGTGCTGTGGCACCACCAGCGGGTGCTGAAGGACACCATGGGCGTCGGGCGCAAGGTCGAGGGCTGGCGCGAGCTCGACCGGGACCTCGCGTCGTACGCGGCCATGGCCGCCGCCGCGACGGTCGGCTGCACCTTCTGCCTCGACTTCAACTACTTCCTCGCGCACAACCACGGGCTCGACGAGGCGAAGGTCCGGGAGGTGCCCCGCTGGCGGGAGTCGTCCCTGTTCAGCCCGCGGGAGCGCAGGGTGATGGAGTATGCGGAGGCAGCGAGCCTGACACCGCCCGCCGTCACCGACGAGCTCTCGGACGCCCTGCTGGCCGAGCTCGGTCCCGCGGCGCTCGTCGAGCTCGCCGCGCGAGTGGCGTTCATGAACATGTCGGCGCGGATGAACCTCGCGCTYGGCATCCACTCGGAGGAGTTCGCGGCGGCGTGCGGGCTGCCGCCGCTCGGCGTCCGGTCCTCCGTCCAGGGCGCGCCGTAGGCTCGCGCACGTGGCCAGCGACCCCTTCGTGGTGCACCGGAACCTGCTGTTCACGGTCGCGTACCAGCTGCTGGGCTCGGCCGGAGACGCCGAGGACGTGCTGCAGGAGTCCTGGCTCCGGTGGGCGTCGGTGGATCGCTCGGACGTCCGCGAGCCCCGCGCCTACCTCGTCCAGGTGGTGACGCGGCAGGCCCTGAACCACCTCCGGACGGTGGCCCGCCGCCGCGAGGACTACGTCGGCGAGTGGCTGCCCGAGCCTCTGCTGACGAGCCCCGACGTGGCGGACGATGTCGAGCTCGCGGAGAGCCTGTCCCTCGCGATGCTCACCGTGCTGGAGACGCTGGGACCGTCCGAGCGCGTGGTGTTCGTGCTGCGTGAGGTCTTCGACGTGCCATACGACAAGATCGCCGAGGTCGTCGACAAGACCCCTGCGGCGGTCCGGCAGATCGCGCACCGGGCCAAGGGCCACGTCGCCGCACGACGGCCCCGGGTGCGCGTCGTCCGCTCCGAGCACGAGCACGTCGTGGGGCAGCTGGTCACGGCGCTCAACACCGGCGACCTCCAGGGGCTCATGGACGTCCTCGCGCCCGACGTCGTCGCGGTCGCCGACGGCGGCGGGAAGGTTCGCGGCGCGGCCCGGCGGCCGATCGTCGGGGCCGACCGGCTCGCGCGTTACCTCGTCGGAGGGATGTCGAAGGCGGGTGGCGCGCTGCGCGCCTCGCTGACCTGGGTGAACGGGCAGCCCGCCGTCCGGATGGAGCTGGACGGGCACCTCGTCGGCGTCGCCGGCGTCACGGTCGCCGACGGGCGCGTGACGCACGTCTACTCGGTCGCGAACCCCGACAAGCTCGGCCGGCTCGACGAGGAGACCTCCCTCGGCCGGTGACGGGCGCCGTGCCATCATCGGCACGTGCTCCAGAACCCGGCGTTCACCTCGACCGACCGCTCCGAGCTCCGGCGGCTGGTCGAGGAGTACCCCTGGGCGGCCCTCGTCACCTCGACGGAGTCGGGACTGTCCGCGAGTCACTACCCGGTCCTGTGGGACCAGACCGGCGACGACGAGCTCGCACTGGTCACCCACCTCGGTCGGCCGGACGAGAAGAACCACCGGCTCGACGGCTCGGACGTCCTGGTGATCCTGCAGGGCCCGCACGGGTACGTCTCCACCCGGTGGTACCCGGAGGGCCAGTTCGTCCCCACGTGGAACCACGTCACCGCGCACCTCACGTGCCGGCCCGAGGTGCTGTCGCCGGAGGAGAACTACGCCGTGCTCTGCCGCCTGGTCGAGCACTTCGAGGGGGCCGACGAGGGCGCGCGGCTCCTGCCCGCCTACGACGAGTCCGCCCGCGCGGTGGCGCGGGGAACGGTCGGGCTCCGGCTGCACGTGCGCGGCGTCCGCATGCTGCGCAAGCTGAGCCAGAACAAGGCACCCGAGGTGGTGGCCGCGGTGGCGGACGAGCTGGACCGGCATCCGTTCGACCTGCACGCCGCCCTGGCGGCCGAGATGCGTCGAGCGCTGGACAGCCGCGACTGAGCGCCGTCGCAGGGGTTGATCCCACGCCGGAAGCTGGTGGCTAGGACGCCGTCGCCTCCGCGGGTGCTCGCAGGCCGAGCGCGCCCAGCTCGAGCGACGCCAGCGCACGCACGACCTCGGCATCCCCACGCCGCCACGCGTCCGCCGGGTCGTCGCTCACGCGGGCGAGCGCGCGGACCGGCTGGGTCGCGAGCGCCCGCAGGGCGAAGAGGTCGAGGTCCGCGGCCGAGTCGAGGATGCTCGTGGCCGCCCGTGCACGGCTGACGAACCGGATGCGGGAGACGAGCCAGAGCGTCACGACGAGCAGGACCGGGACCGCGGCGATCGTGAGCCCGAGCAGCAGCGCGAGCTGGTCGGCCCCGTCCTGGACCTCGACACCGGCCCGTGCGATCGAGTCCGCGGCGCCACCCGCCGCGGTGAACGGGGCCTGCGCGTCGTCGCCGATCAGCGGGACGCGCGCGACGGTGTCCCCGGCCGAGGTCAGGCTGTCCGACAGCGACGACCCGGCGGCCTCGAGCGTCCGCCCGGGAGCACCGAGCCGACCGACCACCGCGTGCACCCACAGCCCGGCCCGCACCCAGAGGACCACCCAGCAGACGACGAGCAGGTCGCTGACGATCTGGCGGGCACGGCGCCCCGGGGTCTGCGCGTAGAGGATCACGCGGCCATCTTGGCGCGCTGGCGCGCGGCCCGCCGGGTTGCCACCGCCGTGGAACCGGCGCGACTCAGATCATCGCTCGGCGTTCGACCACCGGGGCGAGGACTGCGCCGTCGGCCAGCCCCTCCCGGTGGACGGCGCGCCGCTGCACCAAGGACTGCGGCACGTCCAGGACCCGCTGGTTGCGGGATCCGCGGAATGCGAGCGTGAGGTCCTTCTGCGTGATCTCGAACCGGCCGTCGACCAGGACGTCGAGCTCGGCCAGCAGCGCAGCCTTGTCGTCCTGGCCCGCGTCGGCTTCGCCGAGCAGCTCCTCGAACGTGTACCCCGTCCAGCACCACACGTCCTTGGCCCGGCCGTGCTCGCGGCGCAGCCGGCGTACCACCCGGAGGCACACGTCGGTGTTCAGGAACGGCTCCCCGCCGAGCAGAGACAGACCCTGCACGGCCTCATGGGCGAGGTCGTCCGCGATCCGGTCGGCGAGCAGCTCGTCGAACACCTGCCCGGACCGGAAGCTCCACGCGGCCTCGTTGAAGCAGCCGACGCACGCGAACGGGCATCCGCTGGTATACAGGCTGCAGCGGACCCCTTCGCCGTCGACCATGACGAACGGCTTGTAGTCGGCAACGCGGTCCTGGCTCAGCAGGTCCGACCGCCACTGCCCTGGCCGCGGAGTTCTGGCCATGGTCAGTGCGCCACCCGGGAATCGTCGTCGTCCATGTGCTTGACCCGCGAGGAGATCTCGACGTGCCGCCCGCGGACCATGGGGCGCTGCTGCGGGTTGCCGAGGTAGCCGCACGTGCGCTTGACCACGTCGCACGTACGAGGGTCCTCGTTGCCGCAGGCCGGGCAGCGGAAGCCGCGCTCCGTCGGGAGGAAGTCTCCGCTGAAGTCGCACTCGAGGCAGTGGTCGATGGGCGTGTTCGTGCCGAGGTACCCGACACGGTCGTAGGCGTAGTCCCAGACAGCCTCGAGCGCCTTCGGGTTCTGCTGCAGCACCGGGTACTCGCAGTAGTGGATGAAGCCGCCCGACGTGTGCTGCGCGTACGCGGCCTCGAAGTCGAGCTTCTCGAACGGGGTCGGCGCCTTGCGCACGTCGTAGTGGAACGAGTTCGTGTAGTAGTCCTTGTCGGTGATGTCCGCGACCGGCCCGAACTTCGCCTTGTCGAGCCGGGCGAACCGGTCGGTCAGGGACTCGCTCGGGGTCGAGTACACGCTGAACTGGTAACCGTGCGTCGCGGTCCACGACTTCGCGTGGGCGCCCAGCGTGCGCAGGATCTCGAGCGTGAACTCCTTCGCCTGGGGGTTCGACTCCCATGCGCCGCCGAAGAAGGCGGCGGCAGCCTCGTACAGCCCGATGTACCCCAGGGACACGGTCGCGCGGCCGCCGCGGAACAGCGCGTCGACGTCCTGGTCGGGCGCGAGGCGCTGACCGAACGCGCCGTGCACGTACAGGATCGGGGCGTTCGCGGGGATGGCCTGCTTGCAGCGTTCGATCCGGTACAGCAGAGCGTCGCGCACGGTCGCCAGACGCTGGTCGAGCAGGGCCCAGAACGCGGCCGTGTCGCCACGGGTCTCGAGCGCGATGCGGGGGATGTTCAGGGTGACGACTCCGAGGTTCATGCGCCCCTCGACGACGTCGGCACCGGTCTCGTCCGACCAGCCCTGCAGGAACGAGCGGCAGCCCATCGGGACCTTGAAGCTGCCGGTGATCTCGACGATCTTGTCGTAGCTGAGGATGTCGGGATACATGCGCTTGGTGGCGCACTCGACCGCCAGCTGCTTGATGTCGTAGTTCGGGTCCGTCGGAGCCAGGTTGACTCCGCGACGCAGCGTGAAGATGAGCTTGGGGAAGATCGCGGTGCGCCGCTCGGCGCCCAGGCCGATGATGCGGATCTGGAGGATGGCCCGCTGGATCTCGCGCTCGAACCAGCCCTCGCCGAGGCCGAACCCGACCGACGTGAACGGCGTCTGGCCGTTCGACGTGAACAGGGTGTTGATCTCGTACTCGAGCGACTGCATCGCGTCGAAGATGTCCTTGCGAGTCTTCTCCAGTGCGTACTCGCGTCGGCGCGCCTCGTCCTCGATCCACCTGTCGGCATCCGTGAGGTGCTTGGCGAAGTTCTGCTCGGCGTACGGAGCGAGCAGCTCGTCGATCCGGTTGACCGAGCAGCCGCCGTACTGGCTGGACGAGACGTTCGCGATGATCTGCGTGATCTGTGCGGTCGCGGTCTGGATGGAGCGGGGCGGGTCGACCTGCGCGTTGCCGATCCGGAAGCCGCCCGAGAGCATCGTCTTGAAGTCGATCAACGTGCAGTTCGTCATCGGCGCGTACGGGTGGTAGTCCAGGTCGTGGTAGTGCAGGTCGCCCTTCTGGTGGGCGTTCGCCACGTGCGGCGGCAGCATCCGCAGCCCGATCGCCTTGCCGACGGCGCCGGCCGTCAGGTCGCGCTGGGTGTTGAAGACGTCGGAGTCCCTTGT
>NZ_JBFUHU010000158.1:0-14379 GCF_056402235.1 Cellulomonas sp. P4_B5_2 | reverse complement strand
AGACCGACACCCAGGTGGTGAAGCTGCTCCGCAAGGCCGGCAAGCCGGTGGTGCTCTGCGCCAACAAGGTCGACGGACCCGCCGGTGAGGCCGATGCCGCCAACCTCTGGTCGCTCGGGCTGGGCGAGCCGTTCCCCGTCTCCGCGCTGCACGGCCGTGGCACCGGCGACCTGCTCGACGCCGCGATCGACGCGCTCCCCGAGGTCTCCGCGCACGGCACCCCGATCCCCGACGGGCCCCGCCGCGTCGCGCTGGTCGGCCGCCCCAACGTGGGCAAGTCCTYGCTGCTGAACAAGGTGCTCGGCGCCGAGCGCGTCGTCGTCGACTCCGTCGCCGGCACCACCCGCGACCCGGTCGACGAGCTCGTCGCGCTCAAGGGCAAGCCCTGGGTGTTCGTCGACACCGCCGGGATCCGGCGCCGCGTGCACCAGACGTCCGGCGCCGACTTCTACGCCTCCCTGCGGACGCAGGCCGCGATCGAGAAGGCCGAGGTGGCCGTCGTCCTGGTCGACGCGTCCGTCAAGCTCACCGAGCAGGACACGCGCGTGATCACGCAGGTCATCGAGGCCGGCCGCGCGCTCGTCATCGCGTACAACAAGTGGGACCTCATGGACGAGGACCGCCGCCCGTTCCTCGAGCGCGAGATCGAGCAGGACCTCGTGCAGGTGCAGTGGGCGCCGCGCGTGAACATCTCCGCGAAGACCGGCTGGCACACGGACCGCATGGTGCCGGCGCTCGAGCGTGCTCTCGAGTCGTGGGACATGCGCATCTCGACCGGGCGCCTCAACGCGTTCCTGGGCGAGCTCGTCGCGGCCCACCCGCACCCGCTGCGCGGCGGAAAGCAGCCCCGCATCCTCTTCGCGACCCAGGCGTCCACCCGGCCGCCCCGCTTCGTCATCTTCGCGACCGGCTTCCTCGACCCCGGCTACCGCCGGTACATCGAGCGCCGCCTGCGCGAGACCTTCGGCTTCGAGGGCACGCCCATCTCGATCTCGGTGCGTGTCCGGGAGAAGCGCAAGCGGTGACGCCCGACGGGCCGGTGCAGCGGCGACGGCCTCTGCTGAGGCTCGGGCTGCCGCGCGACCCGGCGTCGAGCAGCCACATCACCGGCTTCCTGGTGATCACGCTGGCCACGGTCATCGTGACCYGCCTGCTGCTGAGCCTCACCGGCTTCCCGCAGCTGGGCGGCGGGGGAGTGCACATCTCCCACGTGCTGTGGGGCGGTCTGCTCATGGCCTTGGCGTTCGTCGTGCTCATGACGTTCATCGGCCCGGTCGTGCGACGGTTCGCGGTCCTGCTCTCCGGCATCGGCTTCGGGCTGTTCATCGACGAGGTCGGCAAGTTCGTGACCTCCGACTACGACTACTTCTGGGAGCCGACGGCGGCGCTCATCTACCTGGTCGTCATCGCCCTGGGCCTGTTCGCCGACGTGCTGCAGCGCCGCCACCCCCGCGACCCGGCCGAGTTCCTCGCGGCCGCCGCCGACCAGGCCGTCGCCGGGCTGGCGGGTGGCTTCAGCACCCGCGAGCGGACCCGGGCGCGCTGGTACCTGGCCCGAGCGGGCGACGTTCCCGGTGCCGACGAGGTGCGCGCGCTCCTCGACGCGGTGGAGCACGACGCCGTCGAGGTCCCCGACCCGATCGGCGCCCTGTCGCAGTGGATCGTCGCCGCATCCCGCTGGCTCGTGCGCGCGCGCTGGGTGCCGTGGGTGACCGTCGCTGTCCTCGTGGCGACCTCGTTCGTGACGCTCGCGCGCGGGATCTACGGCTGGTCCGCCTCGGACGACGAGCCGGTGTGGCTGGTCGTCGGCCTCCTGCTCAGCGGGCTCGCGTCGACCGCGTTCGCCGTCGTCGGCCTGGTGCGGGTCCGGCGCGACCGCGAGGCCGGCTACCGCTGGTTCCGCCGCGCCGCGCTCGTCGCCCTGCTGGTGACGCAGATCTTCCTGTTCCGGCTCTCGCCGTGGGACGCCACCATCGGCCTCGCGATCGACCTGGTGATCCTCGCGGTGGTCGCCGCGGAGCTCGACGTGATCGCGGGTGACCGGACCACGTCGCCCGTGGGGTAGAGTTTCCGAGGCTTCTGCGGGAGCCGACGGGCTGTGGCGCAGCTTGGTAGCGCACYTGACTGGGGGTCAAGGGGTCGCAGGTTCAAATCCTGTCAGCCCGACAGTGAAAGCGCAGGTCAGGGGCTTCTAGGGTCATCCTAGGAAGCCCCTGACCTTCTCTTTTTGGCCCTGCGGGAAGCATCTCGGGAAACACCTCGCCACGTACACGGCTGAACTGGGACGGCCGCTTGTGCTCGACGGCGACCACCCGGTCCCAGCGCTCAGAACGCGCTGAGAAGTTGCGTAGCTCGGGCGACGGTCCGAGCTAGCCCCGTCAGTCGCRTGTGAGCTTGACCGAGTCGACGTCGATGGTCACCGGGTGGCCAAGTCCTGGTCCGCGACGTTGTCGGCGCCACGCGGTGTGCACCAGGCCCCCAACTCCCCGGTCCCCGGAGAATGACCGTCATGCGGCTGCCTGACGGGCTGCGCGTCGAGCGCTCGGCGGCGCAGTCGGGCCGCCTCAAGGCACTGCTCGGCCCGAGCTGCCCAGGAGGGTGACGCGTCCGATTCCACTGTCACGGCCGACGGAGGCGGGGGACGAAGCGCGGCGTCCGTGCGGCGTACTCGGAGTAACCCGGAAAGCGCCGTGTCAGGCGCGCCTCCTCCCATCTCGCCTTGACCGTCAGCAGGACGACGAGCAGCCCGAAGGCGATGAGTCGCCAGATGCTGCCCGAAGCTGCCGCGACCGAGGCTGCGGCGAGCAGCAACCCCGTGTAGATCGGGTGCCGCATCCGGCCGTACAGACCCCCGGTGCGCAGCTGTGCGTGGCGGTTGGGCAGCGGCACTGCCGTCAGCCCGCGACCGAGCGCAGTCGCACCGACGGTCATCAGGACCAGACCTGTCAGGAGCCCGGCGCCACATGCGACCACCAGCCACGGGCGGACGGCCCAGTCGGTCCGTCCGGGCAGCAGCACGATCAGTCCGAGCAGGACAAACTGCGCGCTCACCAAGAGCCGCGCCGTCCACAGGTCGCCGTGCGCAATGCCGGGGTCGCGGTCGGGCGAGCTGTCCTGCGGGTGCGTCACGTCCGGTCGCGCCTTTCTGGCCGCCTGAGCCGTACCAGTGCACTGTGGGGGATCCGCGGCCGGCACGATCGACGTTATACCCCCTGCGGTATGCGACGTTTGGCCCTGCATCGGGACATGCGCCCCGGGTGTCTCAATACCGGGGCGGGTATACCTGGATACCCCCTGGGGTACAGGCCTTTCGACCCTGCTGACCGGTCGAGGCGCGTCCTAGCGTGACGTCCACCACCTCACGGAACGGACGTCCTCCATGAAGATCGTCGTCGTCGGCGGAGTTGCCGCCGGGATGTCCGCAGCCGCGCGCGCACGGCGTCTCGACGAGTTCGCCGAGATCGTGGTGCTCGAGCGCGGGCACCACGTGTCGTTCGCCAACTGCGGGCTGCCCTACCACATTGGTGAGGTGATCACTGAACGCAGTCGGCTGCTGGTCCAAACGCCGACGAGCCTGCGCGACCAGCTGGACATCGACGTGCGCATCGGCGTCGAGGCCGTCGGCATCGACCGCACCGCGCACGTGGTCCGCGTCCGCGACGTCGACTCCGGCGCCGAGTACGACGAGCCCTACGACAAGCTGATCCTGACCCCGGGTGCCGATCCCGTGCGGCCGGCGCTGCCCGGGATCGACCTGCCGGCGATCCACGTGCTGCGGCGGATCGGCGACATGGACGTCATCAAGGCGGCGGTCGACGGCGCGGGCGGCACGGCGGGTGTGCGGCACGCGGTCGTGATCGGGGCGGGCTACATCGGTCTGGAGATGGCCGAGAACCTGCACGAGCGCGGTGTGGCCGTCGAGGTTGTCGAGATGGCCGACCAGATCATGCCTGCGCTCGACCGCGAGCTGACCACGACCGTGGAGAACTACCTGCGGGCGCACGACGTCGCCCTGCACCTCGGCACCGCCGCTGCGGCCTTCACCGAGCGGCCCGACGGCCGCGTGCGGGTCGAGCTGAAGAACACCACGGTCATCGACACCGACCTGGTCATCATGGCCGCGGGGGTGCGCCCGAGCACCGCCCTGGCGGTCGCGGCGGGCCTGGAGATCGGCCCGCGCGGCGGCATCACGGTCGACCGGCACATGCGCACGTCCGACCCGGACATCTACGCCGCCGGGGACGCGGTCGAGGTCGAGCACACCGTGCTGCCGGGCACCTGGCTGATCCCGCTGGCCGGCCCGGCCAACCGCCAGGGACGCGTCGCGGCGGAGAACGTGTGCGGTCGGGAGACCGTCTACGAGTCGACCCAGGGCACCTCGATCGTCAAGGTCTTCGACATGGTCGCCGGCGGCACCGGCGCCTCGGAGAAGCAGCTCGTCGCGGCCGGGATCGCGTTCGACGCGGTGCAGACCCACCCGCACGGGCACGCCGGCTACTACCCGGGCACGGCGATGATGCACGTCAAGGTCCTGTTCGCCCCCGGCACCGGACGGATCCTGGGCGCCCAGATCGCCGGGTTCGACGGCGTCGACAAGCGCCTGGACGTGCTGGCTACCGCCCTGCGCGCAGGGATCACGGTGTACGACCTGGAGACCCTCGAGCTGTCCTACGCCCCGCCGTTCGGCTCGGCCAAGGACCCGGTCAACATGATCGGGTTCGTCGCCTCGAACACGCTGCGCGGCGACCTGACGCTGTGGCATGCGGGCGACTACCCCCAGGCGACCGACGGCGCACGGATCATCGACGTGCGCGGCCCGGAGGAGTTCGCGCTGTGGCACCTGCCCGGGGCGGACAACGTCCCGCTGGAGACCCTGCGCCTGGCGCAGGCGGACTGGGACCGCAGCACCCCCCTCCGGCTGTACTGCGCGGTCGGGTTCCGCAGCTACCTGGCCTACCGGGCCCTGGTCCAGCGGGGGTTCACCGACGTGTCGACCCTCTCCGGGGGACTGACCACCTTCCGGGCGTACCACGACGTCGCTCCCAGCGACCTCGACGCCCCGACGCCGGTCATCTCCTACGCCTCGGCCAGCCCAGCGCCCTCCTCGGCGCCGGCAACGTCGACGGGCGTGCTCGTGGACCTGGACTGCACCGGGCTGGCGTGCCCCGGTCCGATCATGAAGCTGCAGGACGCGGTCCTCGCACTGGCCCCTGGGGACGAGATCGTCGCGCACGTCTCCGACGCCGGCTTCCGGCTCGACGGCCCCGCGTGGGCGGCCCGCAACGGCCACGAGATCCTCTCCCTGGTCCCCGAGGGACCTGGGTACGCGGCCCGGATCCGCAAGGGCGCGCCCACCGCGACCACGGGTGCGGCCCTGAGCGGTCCGGCGTCGAGGCTGAAGGACAAGAAGTCCTTCGTCGTGTTCTCCGGCGAGCTGGACAAGGTCCTCGCAGCGTTCATCCTGGCCAACGGTGCCGTCGCGATGGGCGACGAGGTCTCCATGTTCTTCACGTTCTGGGGGCTCAACGCCCTCCGGCGCGAGAACCCACCCGCCCGCACCCGCTCGCGGATGGACCGTATGTTCGGCGCCATGATGCCGTCGGGCGCGGAGAGCCTGAAGCTGTCCACACTGAACATGCTGGGCGGCGGCACGATGCTGATGAAGAAGGTGATGAAGGACCACCAGGTCCCGAGCCTGAYCGAGCTCATCGCTTCCGCCCAGGGCGCCRGGGTCCGGCTCGTCGGCTGCACCATGACAAGAGGTGCGGCCCCGTCGTGGCGGGTCAGGCGAGGGACAGAAACAGCTTTTCGAGCTTCTGCACGTCGAGCGTGCCGGTCTGGCCGTCCGGCTCCGTCGGGGTCAGGCACTGACGCATGCCCGAAGCGATGATCGCGAAGCCTGCGCGGTCCAGGGCGCGAGAGACCGCGGACAGCTGCATGACGATGTCCTCGCAGTCGCGACCCTCGTCGAGCATGCGGACGACGGCGGCGAGCTGGCCCTGGGCGCGCTTGAGCCGGTTGGACACCTTGGACATCTCGTCCTTGTCCAGCTCCATGGCGGGACCTCCTTCGTCGCGGGCGAGCCAGGATACCCCGGGAGGTACTGGGCCGATGGTGGTCGACGTCATGACGTGGAGACGGCGGCGAGGGCTGCCCGGAGGCGTGTGCCGGCGTCTCGCGCGACCCGCTGGAGGGCGTCGTTGCCGCTGAGCTGGACGAGCACGTCGGGGTCGACGGCCTCGACGACCGTCCGACCGTTGTCGCCAGCACGGACGACGACGTTGCAGGGCAAGAGCAGGCCGATCTGGGGTTCGGTTCCCAGAGCCTCGTTCGCGAGCACCGGGTTGCAGGCGCCGAGGATGATCTGGGGCGCGATGTCGACGTCGAGCTTGGCCTTGAGGGTGGCGGCCAGGTCGATCTCGGTGAGCACACCGAAGCCCTGCGCCGCGAGTGCCTCGCGGACAGCCGTGAGCGCGTCAGCGAACGGACGCTCGGTGGTCGTGCTGAGGGCGTAGCTCATGGCTGGGTCACCGATCCGTCCCGGTGCTCGGCGATCTCTCGACGGACGGCGTCCATGTCGAGGGCCTTGATCGCGCCGATGATCTCCTCGAGCGCCGCGGCGGGCAGGGCGCCGGGCTCGGAGTAGAGCAGGATGCCCTCGCGGAACGCCATGAKGGTCGGGATCGACGTGATCCCGGCCTGGCCGGCGAGCTCGCGCTCTGCCTCGGTGTCCACCTTCGCGAAGACCACGTCGGGATGCTGCGCCGACGCGTTCTCGAAGATGGGGGCGAACATCCGGCACGGGCCGCACCAGGCGGCCCAGAAGTCGACCAGGACGATGTCGTTCTCGTGGATCGTGTCCGCGAAAGCGGCGCCGGTCAGGGTGAGGGTGGACAACGGCACTCCTTCAGGAGTCGTGGGTGGTCAGCGGCAGGTGCACTGCTGGGCGCGGGGGACGTCGGCCATGACGGCGTCGACGTGCATGCCGCAGCCGGACCAGGTGACCTTGCCGCAGGCGGAACAACGGGCGGGCGAGCACATGGGGGTTCTCCTTCGTCGGGGTGGGTCAGCGGCGGACGGGACCGCCGGCGGACTGCCAGGCGCCGATCCCGCCGGACAGGCTCGTGGCGTCGAAGCCGAGCTTGCGCAGGTGCTTGGCGGCGCTGCGCGAGCGCATGCCTGAGGCGCACATCACCACGACGGGCGTGTCCTGCTTCAGGCGTCGGGGGGCGTTGTCGATCTCGCCGAGAGGTACGTGCACGGCCTGCGGCGCATGGCCGCTGTTCCACTCGGACCGCTCGCGCACGTCGAGCAGGGCTGCCCCGTCCCGGACGAGCTCGAGCGCCCGGGCGGCGCCGATCGTGGGCCGCAGGGTGTCGTCGTCGCCTTCGGTGCGGCCGAACAGTCGGCGCAGGCTGCTGCTGAGAGACATAGGACTTCTCCTTCTGAGGGTCAGGGGACGAGATCGGGGCGGACGGCCGTGAGAGTGAGCCAGCCGCCGGACAGGTTTCGGGCGTCGAGTCCAGCGGCGAGCAGGACGCGGGTGGCGATGTGCGAGCGGACGCCCGAGGCGCAGTGCACGCTGACCCGGCGACCCGCGGCAGCGGTGCGGACCTCGTCGAGGCGGCCGCGCAGCTCGGTGTGCGGGATGTGCAGCGCGCCCTTGAGGTGTCCGCGGTCGAACTCGGCCTGTGAGCGGACGTCCAGGACGAGGGTGTCGGCCAGGACGTCGTCGAGCTCGCTCGCGTGCCACTGCGGCGTGGTGCCGTCGAGGACGTTCTGGGCGACGAACCCGAGCATGTTCACGGGGTCCTTCGCCGACCCGTAGGGCGGCGCGTAGGCCAGCTCCAGCTCGGCAAGGTCGTCCGCGGTCATCTCGGCGCGCAGCGCGGTGGCCAGCACGTCGATGCGCTTGTCGACGCCGTCGCGCCCGACGGCCTGGGCGCCGAGCAGTCGCCCGTCGGGGGCGAAGGACGCCACGAGGTGGATCTGTTCGGCGCCGGGGAAGTAGCCGGCGTGGTGTCCGGGGTGGATGCGGACCACCTCGTGCGCGATGCCGGCACGGGTGAGCGTCAGCTGGCTCGCGCCGGTGACTGCCGCGGTGAGCCCGAACACGCGCACGATCGCGGTGCCCAGGACGGCTGCCTGCGGGGTCGTGCGCCGACCCAGCATCGAGTCGGCGGCTCGCCGTCCCTGGCGGTTGGCGGGGCCGGCCAGCGGCACGGGGCCGACCGTCCCTGTGACGGCGTGCACCACCTCGACCGCGTCGCCGACCGCCCAGATGTGCGGGTCGGAGGTCCGCTGGTCCTCGTCGACGCGGATGGCACCGTGGCGCCCCAGCGCGAGACCGGCGTCACGTGCCAGCCCGCTCGCGGGACGCACGCCCACGTTGACCAGCACCAGGTCGGCGCTGAGCTCCGTGCCGTCGGACAGGACGACGCTCAGCGCGGTGTCCGAACCGGGGTTGAGGGCCCGTGCCGAGACGCCGAGGTAGAGACCGACGTCGTGTGCCCTCAGCTCGTCGGCCAGCAGCGGTGCCAGCTCGGCGTCCAGGGGCGGCAGGACGTGGTCGGCCAGCTCGACCACGTCGACCTCGAGGCCGCGGGCGACCAGGGCCTCGACCGCCTCCAGGCCGATGAATCCGGCGCCCACGACGACCGCCCGCGGGCGCTCGGTCCGCTCGCCGACGAGCCTGCGGACGTGCTCCTCGACGGCGTCGAGGTCGGGGATGGTCCGCAACGCGTGCACGGCCGGGTGGTCCAGGCCGTCGATCGGGGGGCGGACGGCGACCGCGCCGGGGGAGAGCAGCAGGGCGTCGTACGCGAGGTCGTAGCTGTCCGCGCCGGCCGCGACCGAGACCGTCCGCGCGGCCCGGTCGATCGCGGTCACGCGGTGACCGGTCCGCACGTCGAGCGCGAGGGCGGCACCCAGCGATTCCGGAGTGTGCAGCAGGAGATCGTCCCGTCGCTCGATCTCGCCGGACAGGTGGTACGGCAGCCCGCAGTTGGCGAACGAGACGTAGTCCGACTGCTCCAGCACGACGATCTGGGCTCGCTCATCCAGGCGCCGGGCGCGAGCGGCGGCGCTCATGCCGCCGGCGACGCCGCCGACGATGACGATCCTGCGAGGTTCGGTCGTGTTCATGGGTCGACGATACCCCGGGGGGTATCGAGATGCCAACTCGTGGGTGAGTCCGCTGGCTAGCTCGCGGGGCACCCTCGCGCAGCCTTCGCCGGGCAAGATCGGCGGGATAGGGCAGAAGGTCCCGCGGGTGCGGGCGCCTCCGACGGAGGCTGACATCCCGAGATGAGTTCCGCGTAGGGTCTCCGGGTGCGCGCGACCAGAGTGGTCGAGACCCGGCTCGGTCCGGTGGAGGTCATGCACGTGCCCGGTGACAGGCCGCCGGTGCTCTTCTTCCCCGGCGGGCACTGTTCGGCCGCAGTCGACTGCGGCTGGAGCGTGTACGCCTCGCTCGGCTACGGGGTGCTGTCCTTCTCGCGACCCGGGTACGGGCTGACCGACGTCGGCAGACTCACTGCGCAGGAGTTCGTGCCGGCCGTGACGGACTGCTGCGAGCGGTTGACGGTCGACGAGACCTCGGGAGCCGTCGGAGTCTCCTTCGGTGGCCTGCAAGCCATACAGGTTGCCGTGGCCCAACCAGACCTGGTCCCACGCCTGTTCCTGCACTCCTGCGCGCCCTCTACCCATGCATACCCCGACACCCGTCGCGAGGCGCTGATGGGGCCGATCGCGTTTGCACCCGGCACGCAACGGCTTGTCTGGGCGGCAATCGCGCGGCTGGTCGGCTCGGAGGGCGGATTGCGACGCATGGTGGGGACGCTGTCGATGAGGCCCCCCGAAGACTGGTGGTCCTCCTGGTCAACCGCGGATCGGGACAGTGCACGCGAGCTGTTCGGCTCGATGAGCTCCGGATCAGGATTCGTGAACGACCTGCGCCAGGGGCGCGACGGGCGATCTGCCTATCGCCGACTGTTTCAGGCCAGGGTCTCTTGCCCGACTCTGGTGACGGCGTCCCGGGGCGATGCCGGGGTCGCATTCAGGCATGCTGAGGACCTCGCACGGACGATCCCGACCGCGACGCTCGTCGAGCTCGACTCGCCGAGCCACCTGTTCTGGATCGGGCCCGCCCGCGATGAGGTCGCCCGAGCCGTCAGGACGTTCGTCGCAGCCGAGCTGTGACGCAACCCGGCACCCGGGGTCATCGGCGGTGTGGTCGCCGCGAGGTCGCCACGCGTCGCCATCCAGGACGCCATCACCGCCCAGTACGCGGCGAAGGGCAAGAACGTCACCATCGTCGGGCTCACCTCCGACAGCGCGGTGCGACTGGCGGGCACCTGGGCGCCGTGAACCAACGGGCGCGCGGCGTCCTCGGCGGAGATCGCCCAGTACGCTTGCCGAGGTGCGCCGGGAAGTCTGGTCGGCAACGTCCTTGACGACTCCAGACAAAGGTTGACTTCGTGCCCACTCCCGATCGCTCCGCCCGACTACTGTCTCGGGGAACGTGGCCTGAGGCGCAGCGGATCGGCCAGATCCTGCGCAAGGAGACCGTCGGGGGAGCCCTCCTGCTGGTGGCCGCCGTTGTGGCGTTGGTCTGGGCCAACTCGCCGTGGGTCGATGCCTACGAGGCACTTCAGGCGTTCACGTTCGGGCCTGCTGCACTGCACCTCGATCTCACGGTGGAAGCGTGGGCCTCGGACGGGTTGTTGGCGATCTTCTTCTTCGTCGCCGGGCTCGAGCTGAAGAGGGAGTTCGTCGCGGGGGATCTGCGTGACCCCCGTCGCGCCGCAGTGCCGATCGCGGCAGCGGTCGGTGGCGTGATTGTCCCCGCGGTGCTCTACACCGTGGTGAACGCAAGCGCGACGGACGGCGCACTCGAGGGCTGGGCGATCCCGACCGCGACGGACATCGCGTTCGCGCTCGCCGTGCTTGCCGTGATCGGACGGCACCTGCCGGCGGCGCTGCGCACATTCCTGCTCACGCTCGCCGTGGTCGATGACCTGCTCGCGATCGTCATCATCGCCATCTTCTACACCGAGCAGCTCGCGATCGCGCCGCTGCTGGGGGCCTTCGTGCCGCTCGCCCTCTTCGCGGTTCTGGTGCAGCGCCGAGTCAGGTCATGGTGGCTCCTGCTCCCGCTGGCCGCCGCCACCTGGACGCTGGTGCACGCCTCGGGGGTCCACGCCACGGTCGCCGGGGTGCTGCTCGCCTTCGTCGTACCCGTGGTGCGGAGCGACCGTGCCGGCGGACCGGGTGCCGGGCCCGGGTTGGCTGAGCACTTCGAGCACCGGTTCCGCCCGCTGTCGTCCGGCGTCGCGGTGCCCGTCTTCGCCCTCATGGCCGCCGGGGTGACCTTGGGCGGGCTCGACGGTGCGCGGGCGGCCGCCGCGGACCCGATCGCCATAGGGATCGTCCTCGGGCTCGTGCTGGGCAAACCGCTCGGGATCCTCGCCGCGACCTGGCTGGTCGCTCGGTTCACCCGCGCTGACCTCGATTCCGACCTGACGTGGATCGACGTGCTCGGCCTGGCGATCCTCGGTGGGATCGGCTTCACCGTGTCGCTACTCATCGGCGACCTGGCCTTCGGCGCGGGCAGCGAGCAGGACGACCACGTCAAGGTCGCGATCCTCGTCGGATCCCTTACTGCGGCCCTGCTTGCCGCGGTCGTGCTCGCGAGCCGAAACGGCACGTATCGACGCCTCCAGGCGGCCGAGCTCGCCGACGACGATCACGACGGGATTCCGGACGCCTATCAGCCACGCGAGTCCTGAGCCCAGCACGCCGCACCGCTCAGAACCTGCGGGGGGGCAGCGCGTCTTCGCCCGTCAGTCGAAGTCACACCAGCTGCAGCCGTGACCACGTCTTGACGGTGGCCATGCAGGCCACGACGCCGACCCCCAGAACTAGCAGGACTCCGATCGCGCTCACCTCGGTGGCCGCCTGGTCGCCCCCGGCGCCCACCAGCAGTGAGGGCACCGCCCAGGGGAACCATGCCCCGCCGCCCAACAGGACGACGACCTGGCTGACCATGATCACGCCCAGCAGTGCGCCCACCGCCGGCAGGTATCCCCGTCCTACGGTTGCCACCCACGCGAAGGGCAGCGCCAGCCAGGCGCTCGCGACGCCGGCGAGCACGCCGGCCCCGAGTGCCTGCAGATCGTGGGCGTCCGGGACGCCCATTCCCACGGCCATACCTCCGGCGAGCGCCACCAGGGCCGCCGCAGCGGCGGTGCCCGACGAGACGAGCATCACCGATCCGAGCTTGGCGGCCGCGATCCGCGACGGCGGCGTCGGCAGGGCCAGCAGCTGGCCGAGCGTCCGGTCGGAGTACTCCCGGCCGCAGGTCCATGCGGCGACCACGCCGGTGCCCAGCAGCCAGAGCACGGCCACCACCTGGCCGAACGCACCGCTCACCGCCGTCCACCCGACGCCGTCGATCATCGTGGCGATCTTCGCCCCGGCGAGGGAGCCGTCCGCGGTTCCCTGCTCGGTGAGGATGGCTGCGCCGACCGAGAAGAGTGCCGCCACCGCTGCCATCGCGGCGAACGCGGTGCGGGTCACCGGCGACCGGGACATCTTGAGCATCTCGACCGTCCATGCGGCGCTCATGCGCGGTCCTCATCGTGCGGAGCAGGCAGCGGCGCCAGCAGTGTCTCGTCGTCGATGCCGTCGGCTCGGGCCGCCATCGCGAACAGCAGCACCTCCAGGTCCGGTGCGTGCGGATCGAGGGAGCCGATCACCCGGCCGCGGTGGAGCACCGTGATGCGGTCGGCGATGCGGGCGAGCTCGTCGAGGTGATGGCTGGACACGAGCACCGCGCACTTGTGCGTCCGTGCACGCTCGAGGAGGAGCCGTCGCACGGCCAGCACGCCTGCAGGGTCCAGGGCGTTGGTCGGCTCATCGAGCACGAGCAGCCGCGGGCGATGCACGATCGCTGTCGCCAGACCGAGGCGCTGTCGGTTACCCAGCGACAGTCCGCCTGCTCGCCGAGTCATCAGCCCGGAGATCCCCACCACGTCCGCAGCCTCGGCCACGGCTTGTCGCACGACGGCGCGGGGCACGGCCCGAAGGAGGGCCGCGGCGCGGAGGTTCTGCTCCACGGTGAGCTCGGAGTAGGCGGCGGGCAGGTCGATGAGGTGCCCGATCACCGCACCGGTTGCCGCAGACCCGGCGCTCAGAGTGATCTCCCCGGCATCGGGGCGCAGGACGCCGACGAGCATGCGCAGCAACGTCGTCTTGCCCGAGCCGTTCATCCCGACGAGGGCATGCACCTCACCGGCGCGAACCTCCAGGTCGACGCCGTCGACCGCCGTCAGACGGCCGAACCGTCGCACGAGGCCCGTGGCGCGCAGCGACGTCATGGCCGCGGTGCCAGGACGTGGAGGGCCGTCGCGAGCGCATCGGCCAGCCGCGCGCCATCAGCCGACGGCTCGGAGGCTCCCCAGTGCAGCAGACCCGACGTCATCGCGCCGAGCACGGCCCCGACCGACGCCTCCGCGACGACCGGCTCGACGTCCTGCGCGACGAGAACCGCGACGATTGCGTCTTGCGTCTTCGCCATGTTCTCCCAGATCCGTGCGCGCAGGGACGGGACGCCGGTCGCCAGACGAAGCCGCTGCCGCGACCGCGCGTCGAACTCCTCGGACCTCAGGTCGGCCAGCGTGCTGAGTAGGCCGAGCCGGACGCGCTCGAGCGCTGGAAGGTCCCGCGGCTGCGAGCTGACCGCCTCTGCCAGGAGGGGGTCGTACGGGTCGTCCAGGACCACGTCCTCCTTCGTCGGAAAGTTCCGGAAGAACGTCATGTGGGACACGCCCGCCGCTGCTGCGATCTCCGCGACGGTCGTCCGTTCATAACCCTGCTCCTCGAACAGGCGCAGGGCGTGCGCCTGGAGCGACCGACGGGTCTCGGCCGCGCGCGAGGATGCGGTCGAAGCGGACTGCGATGCCATAGCGCCATGTTAGTTACTAACTAACCATCTGCACCAGCGCAATTGCCTTCCACGGTGCATCCGACAGTTGTCGCGACCGCATCCGACTGGACGTGAGTTCACAACCACGCGTTCCCGATCAGCGGCGCACCCTCGCCTCACGACGGACTGCTCGCGGCCTCCCCGATCCTCGTCTCACGTTGGCTGTTCTGTCGTACTTCACGCTGGGGTACCGGTCGACAGGGCACCCCGGAATCTTCGCGGTCGAGAGCCTCAGCTCAGGCGGAGTACGTCCTCGGCGGCCCAGATGGAACGCCGAGCCTGCGCCGGTCGCCGTCATCCGACCGTCATGTCGCCCACGATCACGCCGTGCCAGGGTGAACGCGTGGGACCACGCGCGTCAGGCACCGCCGCAGCAGCGCGGACAGCACCGG
>NZ_JBFUHU010000157.1:0-11687 GCF_056402235.1 Cellulomonas sp. P4_B5_2 | reverse complement strand
CCCCCACGCCGAGCGGACCGCACTCGGCCGCCAGCCCGCGCGCGAGGCCCTCGACCCACGACGCCGGCAGGTCGCCCGGGATCACGAGCGCGACCACCAGGCTGGTCGGTCGCGCGCCCATCGCGGCCACGTCCGCCAGGTTCTGCACCGCCGCGCGGCGGCCGACGTCCTCGCCCGACGACCACGCCCGGCGGAAGTGCCGGTCCTCGACCAGCACGTCGGTGGTGACCACGAACCGGCCGTCCGGCGCGGCCACCACGGCGGCGTCGTCCCCCGGGGCCAGCTCGGTGTCGGCGCCGACGGGAAGCAGGGGGAAGATGCGTGCCAGGAGCCCGTCCTCGGACAGGTCCGACACGAGGGGGCCGTCGGAGGGTGCAGGGGTGTCGCCGGTCACCCGGACACGGTAGAGGGTCGGCGCGGCGCACGGGTTACGGTGGGCCGGTGCCCCGGATCCGCCGACGACTGCTCCTGATCGCCCCGGTGGCCGGTGTCGCCGCGCTGGCGGGCTGCGCGAGCGTGGTGCCCGCTGAGGTGGCCCCCGACGCGACCGACCCCGTGTGCGCGAGCGTCGTGCTGGCGATGCCCGACTCGCTCGGCGACGGGCTGCCGCAGCGCGACACCAACGCCCAGGCGACGACCGCCTGGGGCGACACGGCCGCTCCGGTCGTCCTGCGCTGCGGCGTGGAGCCGCTGGCCCCGACCACCGAGCACTGCCAAACCGTGGAGACGCCCGGCGGCCCCAGCATCGACTGGGTCATCGTCGAGGACGACGACGGCGGCTGGACGTTCACCACCTACGGCCGCGTGCCCGCGGTCGAGCTGCACGTGCCGTCCCAGGTCGCCGAGGAGCGCTCGACGGCCTTCGTCGACCAGCTCGGTCCGGCCGTCGCGCTGACGGAGCAGGTCCGCTCCTGCGTCTAGCCGGTCAGCGCCCGTACTGCGCGGCGACCGGGCAGTCGAACGCCGCGCGGTCCGCGAGCCCGACGCGGTTGAGGTACTCGACGATGATCCGGTAGGACCGGAAGAAGCCGACCTCGGTGTACTTCACGCCCAGCTGCTCGCAGTAGTCGCGGACCACGGGCTGCACGTGCTTGAGGTTGGGGCGCGGCATGCTCGGGAACAGGTGGTGCTCGACCTGGTAGTTCAGGCCGCCCATCACGAAGTCGACCGCCGCCCCGCCCTTGATGTTCCGCGACGTGAGGACCTGACGGCGCAGGAAGTCCACCTTGAGACCGGCCGGGATGATGGGCATGCCCTTGTGGTTCGGCGCGAACGAGCCGCCGAGCATCACGCCGAACAGGGCCATCTGCACCCCGATGAACGCGACGGCCTTGCCGGGCGGGAGCAGGACGAACAGGGCGACCGGGTACGCCACCAGTCGGGTGAGGATCATCGACAGCTCGACCCAGCGGTGCGGCACGGGACCCCTGCCCAGCAGCAGGCGCAGGCTCGACACGTGCAGGCTCAGCCCCTCGAGGGTGAGCAGCGGGAAGAAGAACCACCCCTGGTTGCGCCCGAACCAGCCGCGAAAGCCGGTGCGGGTGTCGAGCACGTCCGACGTCCAGACGACGACGCCGGGGGCGATGTCCGGGTCCGTGCCCTGCTGGTTGGGTGAGGCGTGGTGCCGGTTGTGCTTGTTGCGCCACCACGCGGCGCTGAGCCCGCCGAAGGCGCAGGCCCAGATCCGCGCCGTCCAGTCGTTCCACGCCCCTGACGTGAAGACCTGCCGGTGCGCGCTGTCGTGGCCGAGGAAGGCGCCCTGGGTGAGCACGACCGCGAACGCCGCGGCCACCGCGAGCTGCCACCACGAGTTGCCGACGAGCACGACGGCCACCCAGATGCCCGCGAAGGCGGCGGCGGTCGCGGTCATCCGCGTCCAGTAGTACCCGTAACGGCGCTTGAGGAGGCCGGACTCTCGCACGTAGGCGGCCAGCGCGGTGTAGTCCTGGGCGTTCCTTGCCGCTCGGGGCGGCGCGGCGGGCGCCGGCGACGCGGTGGCGCTCATGCGCGGTGGCCGCGGACGGACTCGACGAGCAGGAGTCGCGGTGAGGCGACGTGGGGAGCACCCATGACGGTCACAACCATTCTGCAGGGAGCCGTCACATCGTGTCGGCCAGGCGGAGCACTCCCGATCGGGGGTGCGGTGGGGCGGCGGTGAGACGTCCCGACCGTGACTGCACGACCGGCGATGCCGCCGTCCGCTCCGTCACGATGGCCCGAAGCGTAACCTGCGGCGGCGCGGACGGCCTGGTGGCTCAACGGAGGCCGGTCGGACGCGCCAGGGCGAGCCGCAGGAGCTCGTCGACGAGCTCGGCGTAGCCCACGCCCGACGCCTCCCACATGCGGGGGTACATCGAGAAGGGCGTGAACCCGGGCATCGTGTTGATCTCGTTGACGACGACGTCGCCGTCGGGCGTGACGAACACGTCCACCCGCGCGAGTCCCTCGCAGCCCACGGCCTCGAACGTCCGCACCGCGACGTCCCGGACGGCCTCGACGATCCCCGGGGGCAGGTCGGCGGGGCAGGCGAGCGTGACGCCGGCCTCGTCGAGGTACTTGGCCTCGAAGTCGTAGAAGTCGTGCCTCGGGTCGGTGACGACGATCTCGCCCGGCAACGACGCCCGAGCCCGCTCGCCGTCGTGACCGCCCAGGACCCCGCACTCGATCTCGCGGCCGACGATCGCCGCCTCGACGATGACCTTGGGGTCGTGCTCCTGCGCCGCCACGATGGCGGCGGGCAGGTCTGCCAGGTCCGTGACGCGGGAGATGCCCAGGCTCGACCCCGCGCGGGCAGGCTTGACGAACAGCGGCAGGCCGAGCTCGGCGACCCGCGCCGTCACACCCTCGGGATCACGGTCCAGCTCACCGGGGAGCACCACGCGGAACGGGCCGACCGGTAACCCGTGACCGGCGAGCACCAGCTTCATCATGTGCTTGTCCATGCCGACCGCGGACGCGAGCACGCCGGCGCCGACGTACCGGACGTCCGCCAGCTCGAGCATGCCCTGCAGGGTGCCGTCCTCGCCGAAGGGACCGTGCAGCAACGGGAACACCACGTCGACCTCGCCGAGCACGCGCGGCAGCCGCCCGGCCTCGAGCACCTGCACGTCGCGGTCGTCGACAGCCTGCGGGAGCAGCACGTGCGCGGCGGTGTCCTCGACCTGCGGCAGGCGTCCGTCGACGATCGCCCAGCGGTCGGGGTCGTCGTCCGCGAGCACCCAGCGCCCGGCCGGGGTGATCCCGACGGCGAGCACGTCGTACCGGTCGCGGTCGATGGCGTGCAGCACGCCGCCGGCGGTCGCGCAGCTGATCGCATGCTCGCCGGAGCGCCCGCCGAACAGCACCATCACGCGTGGGCGGCGGCCGGCCCCGGGGGTCGGCGCAGGGGTGTCGTCGTGGCCCGAGGGCTGGGAGGTGGCGTCCATCGCGCCCGACCCTACCTGCCGGACCGCCCCGGACCGGGCTCCTTCCGCGTGCGCGGCAGCATCCGTGGGACAACCCCCGGACACGGTCGGCGGGTAACCTGCGGCGGTGACCTCGCCGAACCACCCGCACGCCGCCGACGCTCTCTCCCCCGCGACGCTCGTCGTCGCGGCCGGCCGGCCGGAGCGCACGCAGGGCGCCCCCGTGAACCCACCCATGATCCTCTCGTCCACCTTCGTCTCGCAGGGTGTCCCCGGCGCCGGGGAGCCGCTGTACGGCCGCATGGACGCCGCGACGTGGCACCCGTTCGAGGAGACGCTCGGCACGCTCGAGGGCTCAGCGCACCCCGCCCTGGTCTTCGGGTCGGGCATGGCCGCCATCGCCGCGGCGCTCTCCCTCGTTCCCCCCGGCGGCCGGCTCGTCCTCCCACGGCACGCGTACCAGGTGACGCTCGGCTACGCGCAGGACCTGCGCGAGCGGCTCGGCATCGACGTGACCCTGGTCGACGTCGCCGACACCGATGCCGTCGTGTCCGCACTGAGCGAGCCCCGGACGGCCTCGATGCTCTGGGTCGAGACGCCGACCAACCCGATGCTCGAGGTCGCGGACCTGCCGGCTCTGGTCGAGGCCGCGCACGCGGTCGGCGCGCTCGTCGGGGTCGACAACACGTTCGCCACTCCCCTGGTGCAGCGGCCGTTCGAGCACGGCGCAGACGTCGTCGTGCACTCCGTGACCAAGTACCTCGCCGGGCACACGGACGTCGTGCTCGGGGCGGCCCTCGCGGACGACGACGGCCTGCACGCCCGGCTGCACGCGTACCGGACGCTGCACGGCTCGATCGCCGGTCCGTTCGAGGTCTGGCTCGCACTGCGCGGGGTGCGGACCCTGGCGCTGCGGKTGGAGCGCGCCCAGGCCAACGCCGCGGAGCTGGCCCGACGGCTCAGCTTCCACCCCGGCGTCGCGGAGGTGCGGCACCCGAGCCTGCCCGCCGACCCCGGTCACGAGCGCGCCGCGCGGCTGATGGACGGCTTCGGGGCGATCATCGGCCTCCGCCCGCACGGTGGGCCTGACGCGGCGGACGCGCTCGTCGCGGCGCTGCGGCTCTGGGTGCCCGCCACGAGCCTGGGCGGTGTGGAGTCGACGCTCGAACGCCGCCGGCGGTTCGCCACCGAGTCGCGCACCGTCCCCGAGGACCTGCTGCGGATGTCGGTCGGCATCGAGGACGTCGAGGACCTCTGGCGGGACCTCGCGCAGGCCCTCGACTCTCTCTAGGCCCCTTCGGCCTTGTGCGGCCGCGCCAGCAGGAGCGCGGCCAGCTGGTCGACCGGCAGACCCTCGTGCAGCACCCGCACGACGGCGGACGTGATCGGCATCTCGACCCCGAGCGTCGTCGCGAGCTCGAGGACCGAGCGGCTCGACTTCACGCCCTCCGCGGTGCCGCCCGTGGCGGAGATCGCCTCCTCGAGCGTCATGCCGCGGCCGATGTGACCGCCGAGGGTGTGGTTGCGAGAGTCGGGCGAGGCGCACGTGGCCATGAGGTCGCCGAGGCCTGCCAGGCCCGGGAACGTGTCGGCGTCGGCGCCGAGGGCGAGCCCGAGCCGGGTGATCTCGACGAGTCCCCGCGTGATGACCGTGGCCATGGTGTTGTAGCCGAGGCCGCGGCCCTGCGAGATCCCGACCGCGAGCGCGATGACGTTCTTGACCGCCCCGCACAGCTCCACGCCGACGACGTCGTCGTTGGTGTAGGGGCGGAAGTAGGCCGAGGCGCACGCCCGGGCGACCAGCTGCGCGGTCGCCTCGCTGGTCGACGCCACGACGGTCGCGGTCGGCTGGCGGTGGGCGATCTCGAGCGCGAGGTTGGGTCCGGAGACGACCGCGACGCGGTCCGCGGGTATCCCCAGCGACTCGGCGACGACCTCGCTCATGCGCCGGTCGGTGGAGAGCTCGACGCCCTTCATGAGCGAGACCGCCACGGCGTGCCCGGCCACGGCGTCGGCCAGCGGCGTGAGCGTCGCGCGCGCGCTCTGCGACGGGATCGCGACCGCGACGACGTCGGCGCCCGCGAGGACCGCCCGCGCGTCGTGCGAGGCCGTGACGCGCGCAGGGAGCTCGACCCCGGGCAGGTAGGCCTCGTTGCGGTGCTCGTCGGCGATCTGCCGGCAGACCTTCTCGTCGCGGCCCCAGACGGTCACCTCGCAGCCGGCGTCGGCCATGACGGCCGCGAAGGTCGTGCCCCACGCCCCGGCGCCCAGCACCGCTGCGCGCAGGCGCGGCGAACCGGGGACGTCGGGACGGTCCTGCGTCACCTGGTCGGCCGTCACGGCAGCTCGGGGTGGGTCGCGTGGTCGCCGCCGACCCTCTTCTCGCCCTGAGCCATGGGCTTGCGCATGTCGTAGCGGATCGCGGGGGGCTCCTCGCCACGGATGTCGGCGAGCAGCGCGGTGATCGCGGTCATCACGCGCTCCGTCGCCTCGCGCAGCGTCGCGGTGTCGTGCGGGCGTCCGTACAGGTCGGAGAGGTCGACCGGCGGGCCGGCGACCACCGTGACCAGCTTGCGCGGGAACGGCTTGAGCAGCTTCTTGTAGCGGCCGAGCAGCAGCTGCGGTCCCCACTGGGCGACCGGGATGACCGGCGCCTGCGTGCTCAGGGCCAGCCGGGCGATCCCCGTCTTGCCGACCATCGGCCACAGGTCGGGGTCGCGCGTCAGGGTCCCCTCGGGGAAGACCGCGACCACGTCACCGTCCCGGATCGCCGTGATGGCCGCCGTGAGCGACTCTCCCGCCGACGAGGAGTTGCGGTAGACCGGGATCTGCCCGGTCGCCCGCAGGATGCCCGCGAGCACCGGGATCTTGAACAGGGGCGCCTTGGCCAGGATTTTCGGGGCCACGCCGTTGTCCCACAGGAAGTGCGCGAACGTCAGCGGGTCGATGTTCGTCATGTGGTTCGACGCGACGATGAAGCCACGCTCGCGCGGGAAGTTCTCGGTCCCGCGCCAGTCGTGGCGGGTCATCGCGCGCAGGAGGGGCCGCACCACATGGGCGACGTTGCGGTAGGCGCGGTTGGATCTGGCCGGCGGTTGCACGGGAGCCGATGCTACCTGTCAGTCGCGACTGAACTCGGCGCCGAGCGCCTCGAGCTTCTCGGTGAACCGCTCGTACCCGCGGTCGATCAGGCTGATCCCGCGCACCGACGAGGTGCCCTTGGCCGCCAGCGCCGCGATCAGGTGGCTGAACCCGCCGCGCAGGTCCGGAACCTCGATGTCCGCGGCGGACAGCGGCGTCGGGCCGGAGATCACCGCGGAGTGGAAGAAGTTGCGCTGCCCGAACCGGCACGGCCGGCCGCCGAGGCACTCCTTGTAGACCTGGATCGTCGCGCCCATGCCGACGAGGGCGTCGGTGAACCCGAAGCGGTTCTCGTAGACGGTCTCGTGCACGATCGACAGCCCCTTGGCCTGCGTGAGCGCCACGACGAGCGGCTGCTGCCAGTCCGTCATGAACCCGGGGTGCACGTCGGTCTCGAGCGTGATCGAGCGCAGGTCCCCGCCAGGGTGGAAGAAGCGGATCCCGTCGTCGTCGATGGCGAACTCGCCCCCGACCTTGCGGAACGTGTTGAGGAACGTGGTCATCTCGGGCTGGGTGGCGCCGCGGACGGTGATGTCCCCGCCGGTGGCCAGCGCGGCCGACGCCCAGGAGGCCGCCTCGATGCGGTCCGCGAGGGCCGTGTGCCGGAACCCGATGAGACGGTCGACGCCCTCGATCCGGATCACGCGGTCCGTGTCGACGGAGATGATCGCACCCATCTTCTGCAGCACGTTGATCAGGTCCATGATCTCGGGCTCGATCGCGGCGTTGGACAGCTCCGTGATGCCCTCGGCGCGCACGGCCGTGAGCAGCAGCTGCTCGGTGGCGCCCACGCTCGGGTACGGCAGCGCGATCTTGGTGCCCTGCAGGCGCCGCGGCGCGCGGATGTGGATGCCGTTGTCGGTCTTGTCAACGACCGCGCCGAACTGCCGCAGGATGTCGAGGTGGTAGTTGATCGGCCGGTCGCCGATCCGGCAGCCGCCCAGGTCCGGGATGAACGCCTCGCCCAGCCGGTGCAGCAGCGGCCCGCAGAACAGGATCGGGATGCGGCTCGACCCCGCGTGCGTGTCGATGTCCGCGACGTGCGCCGACTCGACGTCGGTGGGGTCGAGGTGCAGGACGCCGGCCTCGGCGTCGGCGTCGACCTTCACCCCGTGGAGCTCGAGGAGGCCGGTGACCACTGCCACGTCGCGGATCTGCGGGACGTTGCGCAGGACGCTCGGCGTCTCACCGAGCAGCGCCGCGACCATCGCCTTGGAGACGAAGTTCTTGGCACCGCGGACGGTGATCTCCCCCGAGAGCGGGGTGCCACCGTTGACGTACAGCAGATCGGTCATCGAACCATCGTCTCCCAGCTGCGGGGGTGCTCCCGACCGCGCCCGCACCGGCACGCCAGGGCGGGCGCGAAACCTTCACATCGACGGGCCGGGCGTTACTTCTTCTTGCCCTTGCCCTTGCTCTTGCCGGAGGACTTCTTCGCATCGGCCTTCTTGTCCGCCTTCTTGGCGGCGGCCCGCTTCTTCGCGTCGGCCTTCTTCGCGGCGTCGGCCCGCTTCTTGACGTCGGCCTTCTTCGCCTTCGCCTTGGCCTTCGCGGCCGCAGCAGCCTTGCCCGTCGCGCCACCCGGCGACTTCACCTTGACGGACGACGCGGCCGCGGGAACCGGAGTCTCGACCGGCGTCGGCTCGGACGCGGTCAGCCCCTGCAGCGAGCCGAGGTCGGGGACGGCGCCGAGCGGCTCACCGGACCCACCGGCGACCCGTGCACGCAGCGTGGCGCCGGGGTGGAACCGCGCGACCGTGGTCGCCGCCACCTCGAGCGCCTCTCCCGTGCGCGGGTTGCGAGCGGTGCGAGCGGCGCGGTCGGTGGCCTCGAACGTGCCGAACCCGGTGAGCGTCACACGCTCCCCCGCGGCGAGCGCCGAGGTGATCTCGCCCAGCACCGCGTCGACGGCGGCTGGGACGGCGACCGATCTCGACCGGCACGCCAGCCGGCCGGGCCGCGACGATCTCGACGGACGGCAGGTGCTTGGCCGGGAGGGTGGCGGGCCGCCACGACTCGCGACGCGCCTCGAAGTCCGCGATCTCGTCGGCGTGCTCCAGGGTGAGCCCGATGTCGTCGAGACCCTCCATGAGGCGCCAGCGCGTGTAGTCGTCCACCTGGAAGGGCACCACGACGTCGTCGCACGTGATGGTCTTCGACCCGAGGTCGACGGTCACCTCGGTGCCCGGCCGCGTCTCGAGGATCTTCCAGATCAGCTCGATGTCCTCCTGCGCCGCCTGGGCCGCGAGCAGCCCCTGCTTGCCGGAGTTGCCGCGGAAGATGTCCGCGAAGCGGTTCGAGATGACGACCTTGAACCCGTAGTCCTTGAGCGCCCACACCGCGTGCTCGCGCGACGAGCCGGTGCCGAAGTCGGGACCGGCGACGAGCACCGAGCCGGCCTTGTAGGCGTCCTGGTTGAGGATGAACGCCGGGTCACCGCGCCAGGCGGCGAACAGCGCGTCCTCGAACCCGGTGCGCGTCACGCGCTTGAGGTAGACGGCCGGGATGATCTGGTCGGTGTCCACGTTGCTGCGTCGCAGCGGGACGCCGACACCGGTGTGCTGGTTGAACTTCTCCATGACTGTCTCTCGCTTCCTGGGTCAGACCGTCTGGAGGTCGGTGAGGGGGCTGCCGTCGGGCGCAGGTACGCCGGCGTCGAGATCGGCGAAGGACGAGAGGGTCCCGCGGATCGCGGTCGCCGCGGCCACGAGCGGCGACACCAGGTGCGTGCGCCCGCCCTTGCCCTGGCGGCCCTCGAAGTTGCGGTTCGACGTCGAGGCCGAGCGCTCCCCCGGTGCCAGCTGGTCCGGGTTCATGCCCAGACACATCGAGCAGCCGGCGTTGCGCCACTCCGCACCGAAGTCGAGGAAGATCTTGTCCAGCCCCTCGGCCTCCGCCTGCAGGCGCACCCGGGCCGACGCCGGCACCACGAGGACGCGGACGTCGTCGGCCTTGTGCTTGCCACGGACCACCTTGGCCACCGACCGCAGGTCCTCGATGCGGCCGTTGGTGCACGAGCCGATGAAGACCGTGTCGACCTTGATCTCGCGCAGCGGCTGACCGGGCGTCAGGCCCATGTACGCGATGGCGCGCTCGGCGGCTCCGCGCTCGTCGGCGTCGGCGATCTCCTCCGGCACCGGGACCGAGCCGGACAGCGGGAGGCCCTGGCCGGGGTTGGTGCCCCACGTGACGAACGGCTCGAGGTCCTGCGCCCGCAGCACGACCTCGACGTCGAACTGCGCGTCGTCGTCGGTGCGCAGGGTGCGCCAGTACTCCACGGCGGCGTCCCAGTCGGCGCCCTCCGGCGCGTGCGGGCGGCCCTTGAGGTACTCGAACGTGGTCTCGTCCGGCGCGATCATCCCCGCGCGGGCGCCGGCCTCGATCGACATGTTGCAGATCGTCATGCGGGCTTCCATCGACAGTGCGCGGATGGCCTCGCCGCGGTACTCGAGCACGTAGCCCTGACCGCCGCCGGTCCCGATCTTGGCGATGATCGCCAGGATGATGTCCTTGCTCGTCGCCCCCACGGGGAGCTCGCCGTCGACCGTGATCGCCATGGTCTTGAAGGGCGCCAGCGGCAGCGTCTGCGTGGCGAGCACGTGCTCGACCTCGCTGGTGCCGATGCCGAACGCGAGGGCGCCGAACGCGCCGTGCGTGGAGGTGTGCGAGTCGCCGCACACCACCGTCAGGCCCGGCTGCGTGAGGCCGAGCTGCGGACCCACCTGGTGGACGATGCCCTGGTCGGCGTCGCCGAGCGAGTGGATCCGGACACCGAACTCCGCGGCGTTGTTGCGCAGCGTCTGGATCTGCGTGCGGCTCGTCTCGTCGGCGATCGGCCGGTCGATGTCGAGCGTGGGAGTGTTGTGGTCCTCGGTCGCGAGCGTGAGGTCCGGGCGGCGGACCGGGCGACCGGCGAGCCGCAGGCCCTCGAAGGCCTGGGGGCTCGTCACCTCGTGCACGAGGTGGAGGTCGATGTAGAGGAGGTCGGGCGCCCCGTCGGTGCCCCGTCGCACGACGTGCGCGTCCCAGACCTTCTCCGCCAACGTGCCGGCCATCTTCTCGGTCCGTTCTCTCGTTCGTTCTCTCGTCCGGGAGTGTGGTTTTCCCGGCTCGTCTGCCGTCGTACTTGCATCTCAGCCTTCGAGACGCCAATATCGACCTATGGACAACTCTAGCGGAGTCGGCGTGCTGGACAAGGCCGCGTCCGTTCTCAGCGCGCTCGAGGCCGGCCCGGCCACCCTCGCACAGCTCGTCACCGCCACCCATCTTGCTCGCCCGACGGCCCACCGGCTGGCGGTGGCGCTCGAGCACCACCGTCTGGTGGCACGAGACATGCAGGGCCGGTTCGTGCTCGGACCCCGCCTCTCGGAGCTGGCGACGGCGGCCGGCGAGGACCGGCTGCTCGCCGCGGCCGGACCCGTGCTGGCCGCGCTGCGCGACCACACCGGCGAGAGCGCGCAGCTCTACCGCCGTCAGGGTGACCAGCGCATCTGCGTCGCCGCGGCCGAGCGTCCGATCGGGCTGCGCGACTCGATCCCGGTCGGCGCCACCCTCACGATGCACGCCGGGTCCGCCGCGCAGATCCTGCTCGCCTGGGAGGAGCCGGACCGGCTGCACCGCGGGCTCCAGGGCGCCAAGTTCACCGCCACGATCCTGTCCGGAGTCCGCCGCCGCGGCTGGGCGCAGTCGGTGTCCGAGCGCGAGGTGGGCGTCGCGTCGGTGTCCGCCCCCGTGCGCGGCCCGTCGGGTCGGATCGTCGCCGCCGTGTCGGTCTCCGGACCGCTCGAGCGCCTCTCCCGGCAGCCGGGCCGGCTGCACGCCGCCGCGGTCGTCTCGGCGGCCAACCGGCTGACCGAGGTCCTGCGCCGAACGGCGGACTGATGGCTGTCCGCGGTGCGGCGGCGTCCCGGCGTCGCCTGCGCCGCCGGGTCGCTCTCGTCGCGTTCGCCGTCGGCCTGGTCCTCGGGGCAGCCCTCGCCCTCCTGGGCGGCGGTGGGGCCGGCGACGCCGTGGTCACGGGCGTGCTCGTGGGCGCGATCGCGGCCGTCATCGGCTGGGCCGTCGTCGCCATCCTGCCCACGTCATCGCGGCCGTCATCGGCTGGGCCGTCGTCGCCATCCTGCCCACGTCGTCGCACGGCCC
>NZ_JBFUHU010000156.1:0-12725 GCF_056402235.1 Cellulomonas sp. P4_B5_2 | reverse complement strand
GACCACAACCGGTCGGGTTCCGCGCACAGAGTAGGCCTGCCGGGTGGCGTCTGGGCAAGTGTCGTCGATCACGGCGCCGCGGCGAGCGCGAGCGCCCGGCCGACGTCGTCGACCTCGGAGCCGAGCAGGCCGACCGTGACGCGGACGTGGTCGCCGGCCGGGCCGTCGGCGGAGAACGGGGTGCCGGGTGCGACGCGGATGCCCGCGGCCTCGAGGCGGACCAGCGCGGTGCGCTCGTCGTGCACCGGGAGCCAGAGGTTGATCCCGTCGCCGGGGTCGAGCGCGATCCCGTGCGTGGCCAGCACCTCGCGCAGGGCGCGGCGGCGCGCGAAGTAGACGCGGCGGGCGTGGGCGACGGCCTCGATGGCGGCGCTGTCGGTGAGCAGGTCGACCAGGACGTGCTGCAGCAGCCGGCTGGTCCAGCCGGGCCCGAGCATGCGGCGGGCGACCAGCCCGTCGAGCACGGCGGCCGGACCTCCGACGGCGGCGATCCGCAGGTCGGGACCGTGCGACTTGGAGTAGGAGCGCACGTGCACCACGCGATCGGGCAGGAGCGCGCCCAGGCTGACGTCGCGGGCCGACGCGATCTCCCCGGAGTGGTCGTCCTCGACGACGAGCGCGTCGTGCCGCCGCAGCACCGCGGCCAGCTCGCGGGCGCGCGTCGACGTCATGCTCACGCCRGTCGGGTTGTGCGCGCGGGGCTGCAGGACGACGACGCGCGCACCGCCCTCCAGCGCACGGCCGAGCTCGTCGGGGCGCATGCCCTGCCGGTCGAGCGTCACCGGGACGCGTTCCAGACCGAGCTGGTCGAGCAGATCGAACAGCGGGGGGAACCCGGGGTCCTCCACGGCCACCCGGGACCCGTAGCCCGCTACCTGCTCGAGCGTGCGGCTGATGGCGTCGAGGGCGCCGTCGACGACGGTCACGCGCTGGGGGGCGAACGGCCAGGAGTCCCGGAGCAGGATCTCGAGGGAGGGGACCACCGGCGACGCCACGTAGGCCCCGGTGTCCGCGGCGGGTCGTTGGAGGGCGACCCGGGAGAGGGCCGGCCCGATCTGCGGGAGCAGCTCCGGGTCCGGGGTCCCGGTCGAGAGGTCGAGGCGGGCCGGTGCGCCGCCGGCGAGGTCGCGGTACCGCGGCGGCAGCCAGCTGGCCGGTGGCGGGAGGACGACGGTCCCCGCCCGTCCCCGCGACGTCACGATGCCGACCGCCGACAGCGCCTGCCACGCCCCGCTCACCGTCGCGGGGCTGACACCGAGCTCGGCCGCGAGGCCTCGCACGGTCGGCAGGCGGTCGCCGGGCCGCAGGTCACCGCCGCGGACCAGGCGCGCCACGGTGGCGGCGATGCCACGGGGGCTGCGGTCGTCGACGTGGGCGGCCAGGTCCATGCGCGCCAGGATGCCCGCACGCTGGTCCCCAGCCAGGCGTCCCCGGACATCGGTCCAGATGTTTACGTGCGCGTCATCGATCTTCGCGCCCCGGTAACGCGGAGTAACACCGCAGAAATGTTCAACCCGGACAGTCACATTCCAGGCTACGGTGCCAAGAACGGGCACTCCGGCGCCGGTGAAGGCTCCGAGGCCGTTCTGATACGAAGCGGAGGAGCCCCTATGACGGTCGTACGCGTCGCGTTCACCCAGGCCACCTGGACGGGCGACAAGGAGTCGATGACCGCGCTGCACGAGGCGTGGACCCGGGAGGCCGCCTCCCAGGGGGCGCAGATCATCGCGTTCCAGGAGCTGTTCTACGGCCCGTACTTCGGGATCACGCAGGACACCGCGTACTACGACTACGCCGAGTCCGTGCCGGGCCCGACGACCGAGCGGTTCGCGGCGCTGGCCAAGGAGCTGGGCATCGTCATCGTGCTCCCGGTGTACGAGGAGGAGCAGCCCGGCGTTCTCTACAACACCGCAGCGGTGATCGACGCCGACGGCAGCTACCTCGGCAAGTACCGCAAGCACCACATCCCGAAYCTGCCCAAGTTCTGGGAAAAGTTCTACTTCCGCCCCGGCAACCTCGGGTACCCGGTGTTCGAGACCGCGGTCGGCAAGATCGGCGTGAACATCTGCTACGACCGGCACTTCCCGGAGGGCTGGCGCGTGCTCGCGCTGAACGGCGCCGAGATCGTGTTCAACCCCAACGCCACCGCACCGGGCATCTCCAACAAGCTCTGGGAGATCGAGCAGCCGGCCGCGGCGGTGGCCAATGGCTACTTCGTCGTCGCCAACAACCGCGTGGGCCTCGAGGACAACGAGTACGGCGACGAGGCGGTCAACTTCTACGGCTCGTCGTACGCGGTCGGCCCCGACGGCAACTACGTCGGCGAGGTGGGCTCGTCCAGCGAGAACCAGCTGATCATCCGGGACCTCGACCTCGACCAGATCCGGATCGTGCGCGAGCGGTGGCAGTTCTTCCGCGACCGCCGGCCGGACGCGTACGGCCCGATCGTGGCGCCCTGAGCGAGGAGGGACAGTCATGAAGACGCTCATCACGGGCGGCACCCTGGWCAGCGCGACGGGTCGGACGGCCGCGGACGTGCTCGTCGACGGCGAGACCGTCGCCGCGGTGCTCACGCCGGGCTCGACCCTGCTCGGCTTCGACCTGGCCTCGAACGTCGACCAGGTGATCGACGCCACCGGCAAGTACGTGATCCCGGGCGGCATCGACGCGCACACCCACATGGAGCTGCCGTTCGGCGGCACGAACGCCTCGGACACGTTCGAGACCGGTACCCGGGCCGCCGCCTGGGGAGGGACGACCACGATCATCGACTTCGCCGTGCAGCGCACGGGGGAGCGGGTCATGGACGGGCTCGGCGCCTGGCACGACAAGGCCGCGGGGAACTGCGCGATCGACTACGGGTTCCACCAGATCGTGGGCGGTGTCGACGAGGACTCGCTCAAGGCAATGGAGGGCCTGGTCGCCGAGGGGGTCTCCAGCTACAAGCTGTTCATGGCGTACCCGGGGGTCTTCTACTCCGACGACGCGCAGATCCTCAAGGCGATGCAGAAGGCCGCCGACCTGGGGCTGCTCACCATGATGCACGCGGAGAACGGGCCGGCCATCGACGTGCTCGCCGCCCAGCTGGTCGCGCAGGGCAAGACCGACCCGTACTACCACGGCATCGCACGCGCGTGGCAGCTGGAGGAGGAGGCCACGCACCGGGCGATCATGCTGGCCGACGTCACGAACGCCCCGCTCTACGTCGTGCACGTGAGCGCCAAGCAGGCCGTGGCGCAGCTGGCGTGGGCGCGGGACAACGGCAAGAACGTGTTCGGCGAGACGTGTCCGCAGTACCTGTACCTCAGCCTCGAGGAGCAGCTGGGAGCGCCCGGCTTCGAGGGCGCCAAGTGGGTGTGCTCCACGCCGTTGCGCTCGCGGGCCGAGGGGCACCAGGAGCACATGTGGCAGGCGCTGCGCACCAACGACCTGCAGATGGTCTCCACCGACCACTGCCCCTTCTGCATGAAGGGCCAGAAGGACCTGGGGGTCGGTGACTTCCGGGCGATCCCCAACGGGATCGGCTCGATCGAGCACCGGATGGACCTCATGTACCAGGGGGTCGTCACGGGTCAGATCACCCTCGAGCGGTGGGTCGAGCTCACCTCGACCACCCCCGCGCGGATGTTCGGGCTGTACGGGAAGAAGGGCGTGATCGCCCCCGGCGCCGACGCCGACGTGGTGGTCTACGACCCCGCCGGGCACACGTCGATCGGGGTGGGCAAGACGCACCACATGAACATGGACCACTCCGCGTGGGAGGGCTACGAGATCGACGGGCACGTCGACGTCGTCCTCTCGCGGGGATCCGTCGTCGTGGACGAGACCGGCTACCACGGGCGCGCCGGGCACGGGAAGTACGTGCCGCGCGGCCTGTCCCAGTACCTCCTGTAGAAGGGCTCACCACATGGACTTCGGCGTCGTGCTGCAGACGAACCCGCCCGCCTCGCGCACCGTCGAGCTGGCCCGGCTGGCGGAGACCCACGGGTTCAGCCACGTCTGGACCTTCGACTCGCACCTGCTCTGGCAGGAGCCGTTCGTCATCTACTCGGCGATCCTCGCGGCCACCCGCAAGGTCATGGTCGGGCCCATGGTGACCAACCCGGCCACGCGCGACTGGTCGGTGATCGCCTCGCTGTTCGCCACGCTCAACGAGATGTACGGCAACCGGACCATCTGCGGGATCGGCCGCGGCGACTCCGCGGTGCGGACGCTGCACGGTAAGCCGTCCAACCTGGCGACCCTGCGGCAGTCGATCGAGGTGATCCGCGAGCTGGCCAACGACCGGCCCGCGTACCTGCACGGGGCCGAGGTGCGGTTCCCGTGGTCGAAGGGGTCGGCGCTCGACATCTGGGTGGCCGCGTACGGGCCGCTGGCGCTGAAGCTCACGGGGGAGGTGGGCGACGGGTTCATCCTGCAGCTCGCGGACCCCGACATCGCGGCGTGGACCATCAAGGTCGTCCGCGACGCCGCCGAGCAGGCGGGCCGGGACCCCGACGCGATCCAGTTCTGCATCGCGGCCCCGATGTACATCGGTGACGACCGGACGCACATGCGCGAGCAGTGCCGGTGGTTCGGCGGCATGGTCGGCAACCACGTGGCGGACATCGTGTCCCGGTACGGCGCCGACTCGTCGGTGCCGAAGGCCCTGACCGACTACATCGCTGGCCGGCAGGGCTACGACTACAACCAGCACGGTCGCGCAGGGAACACCCACGCCGCGTTCGTCCCGGACGAGATCGTCGAGCGGTTCTGCCTGCTGGGCAGCGCGCAGGAGCACGTCGAGAAGCTCGAGGCCCTGCGCGCGCTCGGTGTGACGCAGTTCGCCGGCTACCTCCAGCACGACAACAAGGAGGAGACGATGCGCGTCTACGGCGAGCACGTCATCCCCGCGCTCGCGACGCCGGTCGTGGCGACCGCATGACCGATCTCGCGACGACGCTCGCTCCGGAGCGCACCGCGCCGGTGCCCGTGCGTCCGCGCGAGCGGTCCGCCGTCGGACGCCGGGTCCTCGTCGGCGTCCTCGCGGTCCTCCTGCTCGCCGCGCTCTGGGAGCTGGTCAAGGTCGTGGTCCCGGACGCGGGGGGCCACCTCGGCGAGGCGAGCGTGCTGCCGCGCACCGACGACCTGGCCATGCCGCACGTGTGGACGATCGTCGAGCGGGTGCTCGAGCCCGAGACGTCCGCGACCGGCTCGCCCACCGTGCTGAGCGCGATGCTCTCGGCCTGCTGGTTCACCCTCCGGGTCGCGCTCGCGGGCTGGCTCGTGGGGTCGGTCGGCGGGCTGGTGCTCGCGGCGCTCATGCAGCGGTGGCAGCTGGCGGAGTCGGCCCTGGTGCCCTGGGTGGTGCTCAGCCAGACCGTCCCGCTCATCGCGCTGGCCCCGCTGGTCGTCGGCTGGGGCGGTCGCATCCACCTCGGCGAGCTCGAGTGGCAGCGGTGGATGTCGGTGGCGCTCATCGCGAGCTACCTGGCGTTCTTCCCGGTCACGATCGGCGCGCTGCGCGGGTTCCAGTCGCCCCCGGCCGCCCAGGTCGAGCTGTTCCGGGCGCAGGCGGCCAGCTGGACCCGCACCATGCGCTCGCTGCGCCTGCCCGCCAGCGTCCCGTACCTCCTGCCGGCACTGCGGCTCGGCGCGGCGACCGCGGTGGTCGGCGCGATCGTCGCCGAGGTGTCCACGGGCACCAAGGGCGGCATCGGGCGGCTGATCATCGGCTACGCCCAGTCCGCCAGCGGCGACCCCGCCAAGCCGTGGGCGGCGATCATCGCGGCCGCGCTGCTCGGGCTGGTCGCCGCCCTGCTCGTGTCCCTGCTCGGGCTCGGCCTGGGTCGCTACCGCTATGCGGAGGTCAAGTGAACGCCGTCGAGGCCCGCAGCGTCGGGAAGGTCTTCGCGTCCCGGTCAGGAGACGTGCACGCCCTGGAGGGCATCGACCTCACCGTCGCGGCCGGCGAGTTCGTCTCGCTCATCGGCCCCTCCGGCTGCGGCAAGTCGACCCTCCTGCGCCTGATCGCGGACCTCGACACCCCCACGACCGGCGAGCTCACGGTGTTCGGCAAGACCGCGCAGCAGGCCCGCGAGGCCCAGGACTACGGCATCGCGTTCCAGCAGGCCGGCCTGCTGCCGTGGCGCACGGTCACGGGCAACGTGGAGCTGCCGCTGGAGCTGCACGGCGTGGGCAAGGCCGAGCGCGGGAAGCGCGCCGCCGAGCTCCTCTCGCTCGTGGGGCTCGACGAGTTCGCCGGCCACTTCCCGCACCAGCTGTCCGGCGGGATGCAGCAGCGGGTGGCCATCGCCCGGTCGCTCGCGGAGCGCCCGAGCCTGCTGCTCATGGACGAGCCGTTCGGCGCGCTCGACGAGATGACGCGCGAGCGCATGCAGACCGAGCTCGTGCGGATCTGCGCGGAGAGCGGAGCGGCCGTCGTGTTCGTCACGCACTCGATCCCCGAGGCCGTGTTCCTGTCGCAGCGGGTGGTCGTCATGTCACCGCGGCCGGGCCGGATCAGCGCGGTCGTGCCGGTGAACCTCGGGGACCAGCGCGGGGAGGACCTGCGGGAGGACGCCTCGTTCTTCGCGGCCGTCACCGCGGTGCGCGAGGCGCTGCACGGCACCCCGGTCACCGCGCGAGGGGTGGACCTGCGATGACCGCCGCCACCGTCCGCCGCTGGGCCGCGCCGATCGTGCTCGGCGTGGTCGCGCTGGCGATCTGGCAGGCGTTCGTCGTCGGCGCCGGCATCAAGCCGTACCTGCTGCCGAGCCCGACGGCGATCGTCGAGCAGCTGGTGCTGGTGGTCCCGCTGGTGTGGTCCGCGGCGCTGGCCACGGGCATGAACGTGCTGGTCGGGCTCTTGGTCGGTGCGGTGGCGGCCATCCTTGCCGCGATCGTGGCCGCGCGCAGCCGGATGGCGGACACGCTGCTGTCGCCGACCGCCGCGGCCCTGTCGGTCATGCCGATCGTCGCGCTTGCCCCTGCGCTGAACACCATGTTCGGGACCACGTCGACCACGCCGCGCCGGGTCGTCGTGTCGGTCGTGGTGTTCGCGCCCGTGTTCGTCAACACGCTGCGCGGCCTGCGCCAGGTCCAGCCCGTGCACCGCGACCTGCTCAAGGCGTACGCGGCGACCCCGCGCCAGATCACCCGCACGGTGACCATCCCCGGGGCGCTGCCCTACCTGTTCACGGGCCTGCGCATCGCGTCGTCGACGGCCGTCATCGCGGCGATCGTCGCGGAGTACTTCGGCGGTCTGCAGAACGGCCTCGGCTCCCGGATCACCTCGGCCGCGTCCAACAGCGCCTACGCGCGGGCGTGGGCGTTCGTGCTCGGCGCCATCCTGCTCGGACTCGTGTTCTACGTCGCGACCCTCGCGCTCGAGCGCGCCGTCGCGAGGCGTCAAGGGGGCTAGAACGTCCGCCTGCCACCGCAGCCAGTCGGCCGATATCCGCACAGCACAGCCAACGAGAGGGATGACGATGAGACTCACCAGGCGTACTGCGTGGGGCGCGGCCGCGGTCGGCGTCACCGCCGCGCTCGCCCTGTCCGGATGCAGCTCCGACAGCGGCGACGAGCCCGAGGAGGAGCCGTCGATGAGCTCCGAGGTGCTCATCCCGGTCAAGCTCCAGCTCCAGTGGTTCACCCAGGCCCAGTTCGCCGGCTACTACGCGGCGGTCGACCAGGGGTACTACGTGGACGAGGGCCTCGACGTCCAGATCATCGAGGGCGGCACCGACATCGTGCCGCAGTCGGTGCTGGCCGACGGCTCGGTCGACTACGCGATCGCGTGGGTGCCCAAGGCGTTGGCATCCCGTGAGCAGGGCGCCGGCATCACCGACGTCGCCCAGATCTTCCAGAAGTCCGGCACCCTGCAGGTCTCGTTCGCGGACAAGGGCATCTCCACCGCGGCCGACCTCGAGGGCAAGACGGTGGGCAACTGGGGGTACGGCAACGAGTTCGAGCTGTTCGCCGGCATGACCAAGGCGGGCCTCGACCCGGCCACCGACGTCACGCTGGTCCAGCAGCAGTTCGACATGAACGCGTTCCTGGCCGGCGACATCGACGCGGCGCAGGCCATGACGTACAACGAGTACGCGCAGCTGCTCGAGGCCGAGAACCCCGACACGGGCGAGCTGTACACGGCCGACGACTTCACGGCGATCAACTGGAACGACGAGGGCACCGCCATGCTCCAGGACGCCATCTGGGCGAACTCGGAGAAGCTCGCGTCCGACGAGGAGTACCAGGACACGACCGTCWAGTTCATCAAGGCGAGCATCAAGGGCTGGATCTACGCGCGYGACAACCCGGAGGAGGCCCGGGACATCGTCGTGGCCCAGGGCTCGCAGCTGGGCAACAGCCACCAGCTGTGGCAGACCAACGAGATCAACAAGCTGATCTGGCCGTCCCCGGACGGCATCGGCATGATCGACGAGGACGCGTGGACGCAGACCGTCGACGTGGCCCTCACCACCAAGAACGACCAGGGTGGGCGCGCTGGGGGGGCTCGGCAGCCTGGGCCCGCCCGGCGCCCGCGCSCGGTCCGCACCACCAAGGAGAGGCACCATGAGCACCGACGACGACGCCACCGCGCTGCGTCTCGACCGCGACCACGTCTTCCACTCGTGGTCGGCGCAGGCGCACCTGAACCCGCTGGTCATCGCGGGCGGGCTCGGGTCGACCGTGTGGGACCACGCGGGCCGCAGGTACCTGGACTTCTCCAGCCAGCTGGTGAACACCAACATCGGGCACCAGCACCCCAAGGTGGTCGCGGCCATCCAGGAGCAGGCTGCGACGCTCACCACCGTGGCGCCGGCGACCGCCAACCTCACGCGCGGGCGCGCCGCCGAGAAGATCCTGAGCCACGCGCCGGCGGGGTTCTCGTCGGTGTTCTTCACCAACGGCGGCGCTGACGCCAACGAGAACGCGATCCGCATGGCCCGCCTGCACACCGGCCGCGACAAGGTGGTGTCGGCCTACCGGTCGTACCACGGGAACACCGGGGCGGCCGTGGTGGCGACGGGGGACTGGCGGCGCGTGCCCAACGAGTACGCCCGCGCGCACGTGCACCACTTCGGCCCGTACCTGTACCGCTCGGAGTTCTGGGCGACCACGCCGGAGCAGGAGAGCGAGCGCGCCCTGCACCACCTGGAGCGAGTGATCCAGGCCGAGGGTCCGACGTCGGTCGCGGCGATCCTCCTGGAGACCATCCCGGGCACGGCCGGTGTGCTGGTGCCGCCGCCGGGGTACCTGGCCGGCGTGCGCGCGATCGCCGACCGGTACGGCATCCTGCTCATCCTCGACGAGGTCATGGCGGGGTTCGGCCGCACGGGCCAGTGGTTCGCGTTCGACTCGTTCGACGTGGTCCCGGACCTCATCACCTTCGCCAAGGGCGTGAACTCCGGGTACGTGCCCGCGGGCGGCGTGATCCTCAGCGAGCCGATCGCGACGACGTTCGACGACCGGGTGTTCCCCGGCGGGCTCACCTACTCGGGGCACCCGCTCGCGATGGGCTCGATCGTCGCGGCGCTCGACGCCATGGCGGAGGAGGGCATCGTCGAGAACGCCGACGCCATCGGGCGCGACGTGCTCGGACCGGGGCTCGCCGAGCTGGCCGAGAAGAACCCGCTCGTGGGCGAGGTACGCGGGCTCGGGGTGTTCTGGGCCGTCGAGCTGGTCAAGGACCAGGAGACCCGCGAGCCTGTCGACGCCGCCCTCATGGGTCGCATCAAGGCCGGGGCGCTCGCCCGCGGGCTGCTCCCGTTCCTCGCGGACAACCGCGTGCACGTCGTCCCGCCCTGCGTCGTCACCCCCGACGAGGCCGCGTCCGGGCTCGCCCTCCTGACCGAGGTGCTCGCCGAGGTCGCCTAGCCTTCTGCCCAGTCCGACACCAGCACTGGAGTTCCTGCATGAGCACAGCCACGCCCCGACCCCGTCGCGCCCTCGTCACGGGGGCGTCCTCCGGGATCGGCGCCGCGACCGTCCGCCGCCTGCGCGCGGAGGGCTGGGACGTCGTCGCGACCGCCCGCCGCGCCGACCGTCTGAGCGCCCTGGCGCAGGAGACCGGGGCGGACACGATCGTCGCGGACGTCACCGACGACGCGGACGTCGCGCGCCTCGCGGCCCAGGTGGCCGACGGTGGCCCGCTCGACGTGCTCGTGAACAACGCGGGCGGCGCGTTCGGGCTCGACCCCGTGGAGTCGGCCGACCTGGCGCACTGGCGGCAGATGTACGAGCTCAACGTGCTGGGCACGCTGCGCGTCACGCAGGCCATGCTCCCGCAGCTGCGGGCGGGCGACGGCGGGGACATCGTCGTGGTCACCTCGACCGCGGCGCACGGCACCTACGAGGGCGGCGCCGGGTACGTCGGGGCCAAGCACGCGGAGCGCATGCTCGCCACGACGCTGCGCTGGGAGATCCTCGGCGAGCCCATCCGGATCATCGAGATCGCGCCCGGCGCAGTGGCCACCGAGGAGTTCTCCATGGTCCGCTTCGACGGGGACAGCGAGCGGGCAGCGGCGGTCTACGCCGGGTACGAGCCCCTGGTCGCGGACGACATCGCCGACGCCATCGCGTGGTCGCTCAGCCGTCCCGCGCACGTCAACGTGGACCTCCTGGTGGTCCGTCCGCGCGCGCAGGCCAGCAACAACAAGGTGGCCCGCACCGGCGTGTGAGATCGGTCGGGCAACTGTCAGAGGGCGTACGTAGGGTGGAGCGGTGCCCTCCCCAGAATCCACCACCCGGGTACTCCTGCGCCTGCACCGCTGGGCGCGGCCGGCGCTCCCGCGCATCGCGCTCGGTGGCCTGACCGCGCTCGGCGCCAGCCTGCTCGCGCTCGCGGTCCCGCAGGTGCTGCGCGTGATCGTCAACGGTCCGCTGCTGAGCGAGGGGTCGGAGCGCGGGGTGGTCCTGGGGGCCCTGGCGATCCTCGGGCTCGGGCTGCTGGAGGCGTTCCTCGTCTGGTGCCGCCGCGCCCTGATCCTCGCGCCGGGCACGTCGGTGGAGCGGGACATGCGCACCGACCTGTTCCGGCACCTGCTCGACCTGCCGGTCGAGTTCCACGACCGGTGGTCCGGCGGGCAGCTGCTGTCGCGGATCATGTCGGACCTCGGCACGATCCGGCGCTGGACGGTCTTCGGCCTGGTGATGCTGCTGGTCAGCGCCACGACCGTGATCGTCGGCGTCGGGCTCATGCTCGCCACCAGCTGGGTGCTCGGCCTCGTGTACCTGGTGGGCGCGGCGCCCATGATCTGGCTCGGCTTCCGGTTCCGCCAGGACTACAAGGTGGTCGCCCGGCAGGCCCGGGACCAGGCGGGGGACCTGGCCACGACCGTCGAGGAGTCGGTGCACGGCATCCGCGTGCTCAAGGCCTTCGGCCGTGGCGACGACGCGCTGGACGACTTCGCGCGGCAGGCGGACGAGCTGCGGACCACCGAGGTGCACAAGGCCAGGACCCTCTCACGCGTCTCGTTCGCGCTCGGGGCCATCCCGGAGGCGATCCTCGCGGTCTCCCTCGGGATCGGCGTCGTGCTCACGTCCCGCGGCGAGCTCAGCGTCGGCGCGCTCGTCGCGTTCTTCGCCACCGCGGCCGTGGTGAACAGCCCGGTGGAGCGGCTCGGCATGCTGCTCGCGATGACGCTGGACGCGAAGGCCGCGACCGACCGGTACCTGCAGGTGATGGACACGGGGTCGACCGTCCAGGACCCAGGGACGCCGGTGGCGCTGCCGGTCGCGGACCCCGCCGGCTCGCGCGTCGAGCTCTCGGGCGTGCACTTCGWCCACCCGCGCGGCGGCTCGGACATCCTCGCGGGCATCGACCTGGTGCTCGAGCCGGGGGAGACGATGGCCCTGGTCGGGCTCACCGGCAGCGGCAAGACGACCCTGCTTCAGCTCGTCCCGCGCCTGTACGACGTCACCGCGGGCAGCGTGCGGATCGACGGCGTGGACGTCCGCGACCTCACGCGCGCCGACCTGCGCTCGGCCGTGTCGATCGCGTTCGAGGACCCGATCCTGTTCTCGGCGTCCGTGCGCGAGAACGTCCTGCTCGGCACGGACCTCACCGGCGCTGCGGCCGACGACCTGGTGCGCGAGGCCCTCGAGGTCGCCCGCGCGGGGTTCGCCTACGACCTGCCCGACGGGCTCGACACCGTGATCGGCGAGGAAGGGCTGAGCTTGTCGGGCGGTCAGCGCCAGCGCGTCGCCCTGGCGCGCGCGATCGCCGTCCGACCGCGGGTGCTCCTGCTCGACGACCCGCTCTCGGCGCTCGACGTCACCACGGAGGCGGCGGTCACGGTCCGGCTGCGCGAGATGCTCACCGGCACCACGACGCTCGTCGTCGCGCACCGCCCGTCAACCGTCGCGCTGGCGGACCGCGTGGCCGTGCTCGAGGACGGGCGGATCACGGGGGTCGGCCGGCACGCAGACCTGCTCTCGACCCACCCGCACTACCGGTATGTGCTCACGGCGCTGTCGGCGCTGGACGAGGCGGAGACCGACGAGCTCGCGCAGGTGCGGCCGTGAGCGCCGTGACCTCGGAGGCCTACGGTGTCGAGACCGGCCGCGAGGAGTCGCGGCGCATCCGGCGGCGGTCGCTCGGTCTGCTCCGGTCGCTGCTGCGGCCCGTCGCGCGGGCGGCGTGGGCGACCGCGGCACTGGTCGTGGGCTCGCAGCTGGCCGCCGTGGCCGGCCCGGCGCTCGTCGCGTACGGGATCGACCAGGCGCTCCCGGCCCTGACG
>NZ_JBFUHU010000155.1:0-8660 GCF_056402235.1 Cellulomonas sp. P4_B5_2 | reverse complement strand
TCCGTGCGCCGGCCGCGCGCGCGGTCGACCTGGTCCACCATCCACGCGAGCACGCGGGAGTTCTCGCCGAAGCCCGGCCACAGGAACCGGCCCTGGTCGTCCTTGCGGAACCAGTTCACCTGGAACACCAGCGGCCGGTGCTCGCGGTCCAACCGGGCCCCGACGCTCAGCCAGTGCGCCCAGTGGTCGGCCATGTCGTACCCGCAGAWCGGCATCATGGCGAACGGGTCCCGGCGCAGCTCGCCCACCGTGCCCTCGGCGGCGGCGGTGCGTTCCGACGAGATCGTCGCGCCCATGAACACGCCGTGCTCCCAGCTCTCCGCCTGGGCGACCAGCGGCACGTTCGTGGCGCGCCGGCCACCGAACACGATGGCGTCGAGCGCCACCCCTTCGGGGGCGGACCAGTCGGGCGCGATGGTCGGGCACTGTGCCGCGGCGACGGTGAACCGGGAGTTCGGGTGGGCCGCCGGCTCGTCGGACGCGGGGGTCCAGTCCCGGCCCTGCCAGTCGRCCAGGTGGGCGGGCGGCTCCGGGGTCAGGCCCTCCCACCAGACGTCGCCCTCGTCGGTGAGGGCGACGTTGGTGAAGATCGTGTCGTGGCTGATCGTCTCGATCGCCGACGGGTTGGTCGCCTCGCCCGTCCCCGGGGCGACGCCGAAGAAGCCCGCCTCGGGGTTGATCGCACGCAGGGACCCGTCCGGTCCGGGGCGCAGCCACGCGATGTCGTCGCCGATGGTCTCGACCTGCCAGCCCGGCAGCGTGGGGACGAGCATGGCCAGGTTGGTCTTCCCGCACGCCGAGGGGAACGCCGCGGCGACGTGGTACGTCCTGCCCTGGGGCGAGGTGAGCCGGATCAGGAGCATGTGCTCGGCGAGCCAGCCCTCGTCGCGTCCCATGACGGACGCGATCCGCAGCGCGAAGCACTTCTTGCCCAGCAGGGCGTTGCCGCCGTAGCCGGACCCGAACGACCAGATCTCGCGCGTCTCGGGGAAGTGGGCGATGTACTTCGTCGAGCTGCACGGCCACGGGACGTCGGTGTCGCCGGGCAGCAGGGGTGCACCGACCGAGTGCACCGCGGGGACGAACGGCGCACCGGCCTCGATCAGGTCGAGCACCTGACCGCCGACGCGCGTCATCACGTGCATGCTGACCACGACGTAGGGCGAGTCCGTCAGCTGCACGCCCGCCTGGGACAGCGGTCCGCCGACCGGGCCCATGGAGAACGGCACGACGTACAGGGTCCGGCCGCGCATGGCTCCCGCAAACACGGGATCGAGCTCGGCGCGCATCGCGTCGGGCTCGCGCCAGTTGTTGGTCGGGCCGGCGTCGGCCTCGTCGACCGAGCAGATGAAGGTGCGTGACTCGACGCGGGCGACATCGTCGGGGTCGGACCGTGCTAGGTAGCTGCCGGGTCGCAGCGTCGGGTCGAGGGGGAGGAGAGTGCCCGTGCGCACCATCTGGGCCACGAGCTCCTGCCGTTCGACGTCGGACCCGTCGCACCACACCACGGCGTCCGGCTCCAGCAGCCGGGTCGCAGCGTCGACCCACGTCCGGACGTCCCCCAGCAGGGCGGCCGACATCACGTCGGCGAGCGTGGTGGTGGTGAGGGTGGCGGGCGACTCAGCCAACGACGTCATGTCTGCGCGATCTCCTTGGGTGCTGCGAGCGACAGCGCTCGTGTACACCCATCGTCACGTCAAGGTGCATCGATCTGCGGTCATCGCAGCCTGTCAAGTTTGGCCGATGTTGACATATAGTCACGTTGTGGCCGCACCAGTCAACGATTCCGACGTCGCCGGCTCGCAGGTAGCACCGGACGCCCTCACCCTCGGACGGCGACTGCGGCACCTGCGCACGGCGAGAGGTCTGACGCTCGACGCCCTCGGGCGCCAGGTCGGCGTGACGCCGAGCCTGCTGTCGCTGTTCGAGAACGGCCACCGCGAACCGCGCCTCGCTCTGCTGCGCACGCTGGCGGACGCGCTGGGGGTGACGGTCGCCGACCTCCTCGACGCCGAGCCTCCGTCGCGCCGGGCCGCCCTCGAGATCGCGCTCGACCGCGCGCAGCGCTCCCCGGGGTTCGAGCGGCTCTCGCTGCCGCCCGTGCGGCCCGGGCGGTCGTTGCCGCTGCCGGTGCTCGAGCACCTCGTCGGCCTGCACGCCGAGCTCGCCCGCCGCGACCTGGAGGCGGTCGCGACCCCCGAGGAGGCGCGCCGCGCGAACACCCAGATCCGCCTCGAGCGCCAGCAGCGCGACAACTACCTGCCGGACATCGAGCGGCTCGCCGAGTCCATGGCCCGTAAGGCCGGGTACACCGCGGGCGCGCTGACGCACCGCGCGGTGTCGCGGATGGCGGAGCAGCTCGGGCTGGCGATCATCCACGTCGACGACCTGCCGAGCTCCACCCGGACCGTCACCGACCTCGAGCACGGCCGCGTCTACCTGCCGCCGGCGTCGACCCCCGGAGGCCACGGACTGCGCTCCCTCGCTCTGCAGGCCATCGCGCACCGGGTGCTCGGGCACGAGCGGCCCACGTCGTACGACGACTTCCTGCGCCAGCGCATGGAGACCACCTACTTCGCGTCCTGCTGCCTCATGCCCGAGACGGCCGCCGTGGAGCACCTCCAGCAGCACAAGAAGGAGAAGGACCTGGCGATCGAGGACCTGCGCGACGCGTTCGGCGTCACGCACGAGGCGGCCGCGCAACGGTTCACCAGCCTGGTCACCCACCACCTCGGCATCCCCGTGCACTTCCTGCGGATCGGCGGTGACGGTGCCATCTACCGGGCGTACGCCAACGACGGGTTGCCGCTGCCCACCGACGTGACCGGCGCGATAGAGGGACAGCTGGTGTGCCGGAGCTGGGGTGTGCGGCGCGCGCTGACCCGGCGCGACCGCACCTCCGAGTCGTACCAGTACACCGACACCCCGGCCGGGACGTTCTGGTGCTCGACGCAGACGGGGTCCGGCACGACCGGGCAGATGGCGCTCACGGTCGGCGTGCCCTTCGCGTCCGCGACGTGGTTCCGCGGCCGGGACACCCAGGAGCGACACCAGTCGACCTGCCCGGACGAGGCCTGCTGCCGTCGACCACCGGCATCCGCGGTCGCGCGCTGGCAGGACGCGTCGTGGCCCAGCGCCCGGATCCACCAGCAGGTGTTCACCGCGCTGCCCACCGGGGCGTTCCCGGGAGTGGACGCCCGCGAGGTGTACGCGTTCCTGGACCGGCACGTCCCGCAGCGATCGACCGACGACCAGGCCTGATCGCTCAGGCGCGACCGCGCAGGATCTGCACCGCGTCGTCGCGCGGCACGTCGAACCACACCGTCTTCCCGTCCGCACCCCGCAGGTCGCAGCCCCACCGTGTCGCGTAGGCATCGACGAGCTGCATGCCGTGACCACCCACCGCGGCGGGGTCCGCGGCGCGGAGCCGGGGCGGGCTGGAGCTCTGGTCGTCGACCTCGACCCGGATCTGACCGTCGACGTCGTGCACGCGGATCGTGACGTCGCCGGACGGAGGCCCGTGCAGGACCGCGTTGGTGATCAGCTCACTGCTCAACAGCTGGAGGAGGGGCGCGTCGATGGCAACCAGGCCGCCGAGCAGCGCCTCGGTGTCGACCCAGGCCCGTGCTGCCGCGATGGACGTCTGCCCTGCGACGAAGTGGAGAGCCATGATGCTCCCGTTCGCGTGTCATCGACGAGCTCGAGGCGATGTTCGCGTCGTGCTTCCCCACGCCCGGCCATCATCTCCCACCCGTGGCCGGACCGCAGGGGGAGGACCTGCGGTCAGCTCGTCGGGGCGACGTCCGGCTCCGGCAGGGGATCGACGATCCCGACGGAGATGAGGGTGACGCCGAGGTCGCGGACCCGGGCAAGGAGCCCGTGGAGCTCGGCCTGATCGGCGACGACTCCGGTGAGGCTCGTCGCCCCGTCGTCGTCGTGGGTCAGGGTCAGGCCCCCGAGCGAGGGCGCCCAGTGCGGATCCAGGTGTCCCCTGACCCGCAACGTGTAGACGGCGGCCGCACCCGCCCGGTCGACCGTGCCGACCGGGCGGGCTGGCTGGGGGTGGATCGTCACTTGGCGCCGGCCGGGTCGAGCTGCGCGCTCGTCGGCGCGACCGCGGGCAGGTCGGTCGCCGTGCGCTGGTCGCGCCACAGGGAGTAGCCGAGGGCGACGAGCGCGATGCCGTCGGGGATGGCGAACAGCCGCTGGTTGACCTGCGGGAGCAGCGGGATCGCGAGGGTGGCGACCGTGCTCACGGCCAGGAGGACGGAGGCCCAGCGGGCGAGGATGCCGGTACGGAAGAGCGCGATGCCGAAGAGCAGTCCGCCGACGACGTAGCCGAACGCGGCGAGGAGGTTGAGGGCGGTGAACGACCCGACGTCGCCGGTCGCGCTTCCTCCCGTGGCGATGGCGAGGATGTCGGTGACGTAGCCGGGCGTGCTGTGGGCGAGGGACGGCAGGACGACCAGGCCGATGACCTCGGAGCACATGATGAGCAGGTAGCCGCCGGCCGCGACGAGGTAGCCGACCAGGCCGAGGACGCCGATCTGCCTGACCTGCCGCAGGTACATACCGGTGATGCCGACGAGCGCGAGGACGGCCATGAGCACCTTCATGGTCTGGCGGACCTGCCACTCGGTCGTCGTGACGAAGTCGGCGTCCAGCTGCGGGTGGTTGATCTGGACGGTGATGAACAGCAGGCCCGCGGCGACCGCGGCGAGGCCGGCTGCCCGGGTGAGCGTGGAGGTGGTGATGGACATGTCCGGCTCCCTGGTTCGGGTCCGTGGCGGGGCGCCGCGGCATGACCCGAACCTAGGAACCGGGCTGGTGGTCCGGCATCACCACCTGTGGTGAACGGCGATGTGACGCCCGGTCCGGCTACAGCAGTCCACGTTCGTGCGCGCGCAGGACCGCCGCCCGGCGACTGGTGACACCGAGCTTGGTGAAGATCCGCTTGGTGTGGCTGCGCAGCGTGTTGAGGGTGACGAAAAGGTCGCGGGCGATCTGGGGGCCGGTCAGCTCGCTGTCCAGCAGCCTCAGCACCTCGAGCTCACGCGCGCTGAGCGGCTCCGCCGACGGGTTCTGGACCGCGATGCCGGTGCGGTCACCGCCCGAGGCCGCGATGCCGAGCAGGCGTCGTGCGTGCTCACCAGCGTCGTCGTGGCGGTCGACGGCTCGCAGCAGCTCTCGCATCGGAGCTCCCTCGTCCAGGAAGAGGCGCACGGAGGCGCCCGGTTCCGGTGCCTGGCTCCAGGCCTGGCCGAGCGTGCGCAGGGCGTCCTTGCGGTCACCCTGTGCGTCTTGCGCCAGCGCAGTGAGCAGGTGGATCTCGAGGAGGCTTCCGGCGCGCCCGGTGCTCTCGGCCGCCTTCTGGAGCCGCGCCAGGAGGAGGAGCGCACGGGCCAGGGCGTCGGGATCGTGGTGTGCTCGGTGCTGGGCGATGAGCAGCCGCACCAAGGTCAGGTGGTCGAACTCGCTCAGGTACGCGACCTCGTCCGTGGCGGACACACCCCGCTGTCGTGCCCAGTCGGCGGCCTGCACGAGGCTGCCGTGGGCGATCCAGACGCGAGCCTTCATTGCGGCGATCGGCCGCACGTCGGGGAAGAACCCCGGTCGATAGAGCAGCTCGGCCTGGTGCAGGAGGGCGATGGCCCGCTGCGGGTCACCCTCGACCGCGGCGACGCGGCCCATCGACGCGAACCATCGGAATCGGCTCTCGGCCATGACCGCGCCCTCACCGAGTGCCGCGGCCTCCTCGAGGTGTCGCGTGGCTCCCGCGACGTCCCCGGCCTCCAGGTCCAGCTCGCTGAGCCCTACGTGGAGCGCGGGGGTCGCGCGCAGGACGGGCCCGTCGTGCGCCGCGCTCACCTCGAGCGCACGCAGGTAGAGGTCGCGTGCCGTGCTCGGCCGGCCCGCCACGAGCCACATGTCCGCCAGCACGGGGGTGCTGCTCAGCTCGTCCACGAGGTTTCCCGCCGCATGCAGGCTGGCGACCGCCTCCGCGAACGTGTCGAGCGCGGAGGACACGTCGCCGCGGGCCCACGCCGCCAGGCCGAGGAAGCCGGACGCGCCCCCGCGTGCGAGGTGGTCGTCGGGGCCCGCCAGCTCGAGCGCTCGCCGGGCATGCTCTGCGGTCCCCGCGACGTCACCGCGGGCCTGTGCGAGCGAGGCGCGGTGCACGGCGATCGTCGCCGGCAGCGACCGGAGCTCCTCGGCCTTCGCCGGCGTCGGCGTCGACCCGTCGGGCGCGGTCGCGAGCGCGCGGTCGGCGTCGTCGAGCCGCGCACCGACCGCGTCGAGGTCGCCGGACACCAGGAGCATGTAGGCRAAGAAGACGCTGAGCAGAGGGCTGCGTCGGACGGCGTCCTCGGGGAGCACCTTGAGCCAGCCGAGCAGCAGCGCCTCGCGCCGGTGGCGTCGGATGTCCGGGACGGCCAGCTCCATGAGGTGGACTGCGCGGTCGACGTCCCCCGCCGCGAGCGCGTGCCGCACCGCCTCGTCGGCCGATCCGTGCGCCTCGTACCAGAGGCTGGCCCGCCGGTGCAGCACCGGGACCAGGTCGGGCTGCTCGGCCAGCAACCGCGCCCGCAGGACGTCGGCGAACAGGTGGTGGTACCGGAACCACTCGCGTCGCTCGTCCAGGTGGACGAGGAAGAGGTTCTCGCGCTCCAGGGTCATGAGCATGCGGCTGCCACCGTCGCCGCCGACGACGGCGTCGCAGAGGGCGCCCGTCAGGCGGTCGAGGACGGCGGTGCGCAGCAGGAAGTCGCGCACGGCCGCCGGCTGGTGCGCCAGCACCTCCTCCGCGAGGTAGTCGACCAGGTACCGGTCGGTGCCGGCGAACTGGTCGATGAAGCCGCGGACGTCGTCGCGCCCTCGCAGGGAGAGCGCGGCCAGCTGCAGCGCCGCGATCCAGCCCTCCGTACGTCGCTCCAGGGCCACCACGTCGTCGGCCGAGAGGCGTAGCCCGCTGACTTCGCCGAGGTACGCGGTCGCCTGGTCGAGCGTGAACCGCAGGTCGGCGGCACGGATCTCGACCAGGTCACCGTCCACCCGCCATCGCGCCAGCGGCAGGTCCGGATCGACCCGGGTGCAGAGCACGACATGGACCTGGGGCGGGAGGTGCGTGAGCAGGAAGGCCATGCCCCGGGCGATCTCCGGGTCGTCCACCAGGTGGTAGTCGTCGAGGACCAGCCAGACCTGGCCCGGTGCTGCGGCCAGCTCGTTGAGGAGCGTGGTGAGGACGAGGTCGACCGCCGCGGGTGAGGAGGTGATCAGGTCGAGCGCGCGGGATCCCACGCCGCCCGTCGCGCCTTCGAGCGCGGTGAGCACGTACCTCCAGAACGTCGCGGGGTCGCTGTCCGACGAGTCCAGCGAGAGCCACGCCACGGTGCGCCCGTCGTCGGGCGCGCCCGCCACCCACTCCGACACGAGCGTGGACTTGCCGAACCCCGCGGGAGCGCACACCAGGGTCAGCCTCGCGTCGACCCCGGGGCGGACACTCTCGAGGAGCCGTGGGCGGGCGACCAGACCCCGTCGCAGCGTCGGGACGTGCAGCTTCGTAGCAATCAGCGGACCCGCCACGCCATCCCCGTTCCAGGAGCACGACCGCGTGCGTGCCGCGGCCCACGCTAGTGGCCAGGACGCCTCACGCCTGAGCGCGAGCGCCGCGACCCGATCGCGCGCACGACCGATCGGGGCATCACCCGCGCGACGCCGGACCCCAGTCGGTACCGCAGGCTCGGCGTGGAGATGACGGCGCCGCGCCGCGTGTCGGCAAGGGCGGTGGCGACGACATGGTCAGCGCGCAGCCAGGCGATCTCCGGCAGCCACGTCATGTCGATGCCGGCGCGGTCGTGGAAGTCCGTGTGGACGAACCCGGGGCACACGACGGTCGCGGTGACCCCGGTGCCCCGCAGCTCGACCGCCAGCCCCTCGGTGAACGTCCGGACCCACGCCTTGTGCGCGGAGTACGAGCCGAGGGTAATGAGCGCGGCGACCGACGCGACGTTGAGGATGGCGCCGCGCCCGCGCGCGGTCATCTGCCCGGCAGCGGCGTGCGACAGCACCAGCACGCAGCGGACCATGACGTCGAACACCGCCTCCTCGCGCCCGAGGTCGCCGTCCACGAACCGCTGCCCGGCGGCGCCGCCGGCGTTGTTGACCAGCAGCCCGACCGGGCGCTCTGTCGACCGGAGCCGCTCGGCGACGCGCTCGACGTCGCCACGGACCGACAGGTCCGCGAAGAGGACCTCGACGTGGACGCCCGCCGCGGCGTGCAGCTGACCGGCCAGCCGCTCGAGCCGGTCGAGATCCCGGTCGACGAGGACCAGGTCGTGGCGCGCGGTGGCGAGCTGCCAGGCGAACTCGAGCCCCAGCCCGGCGGCCGCCCCGGTGATCAGCGCGGTACCCACCGCACCAACCTAGAGGTCCGGTCAGCCGCGGAGCGCGTACGCGAGGCCGTCGGTGACCGACATCCCCGCCCCGCGAGCGAGCGCTGCGTCGAGCACCTCCGGGGGGACGGCCGCCCGCACCGCGGCCATCGACTCGTCGTGCTGCTCGCGCTCGTCGGGAGGCCACTCGCCCCCGGCACGCCCGAGCATCGCCGTGGCCGCCCCGAGCAGGGTCGCCGCGCGCTCGTGGTCGCCCGCGGCCGCGGG